>CALGZV010000407.1 GCA_937934385.1 uncultured Clostridia bacterium
GATACTGTATTATCCGAAAGCACTCAGATATCCGCAGGTCAGAAACAGCTCCTGACGATCGCACGCGCTATGCTGCAAAACAGTCCTATGCTGATTCTCGACGAGGCAACTTCTTCGGTAGACACGAGAACAGAGCTTCTAATTCAAAAAGCCATGGATGAGCTTACGAAAGACAGAACAAGTTTCGTCATTGCACACCGTCTGTCTACCATCAAAAACGCCGATCTGATTCTCGTTATGAAAGACGGCGATGTTATAGAAAGCGGAAATCATGAAGATCTGATAGCAAAAGGCGGATTTTACGCCGATCTTTACAACAGTCAGTTTGATAAGACCGCTTGATATTAAAAATCTAATCTGTACCGTACAAAATCTCATAATGAGGTTTTGTACGGTTTTTATCAGTTTTGTCATACGATTTAATTGTTAATTCTTCGTTTTCAACTTGTGACACCGCTGCGTTTCACCCAGAGATTTATAAATACAATATTTATTTTCAAAAAGGTGTTGACTTCAATTTATAATTTTGTTATAATACGCGCGGAAAGTATTAAATAATGGAAAAAAATAAATGATCAATAATATATTTTTATTCCAAAATCAAAACAAGGATGGTGAATGTAATTGCAGCACGAACGCAACAATACCTATGCAACCTATTTTGAACACTCTTTTCAGATCGACCCTAAAACAAGAAAACTCAAGTTTTTCTATGAGGGACGCGGTGTTATCGGAGATGAGATAACCGTTCGCTTTGAAGACAGTAACGGAAACACGGTTGCAGACCTCAACTCTTTCGGCGGAATCAAATACGTATGGGATCATCCGCTTCATGAGGACAACACAATGATACGTATGGATCTTACCGAAGGTCCCGATGGCTTCGGAGAGGGATTCTGCGTAACTTTCAGAGTAAAGCGCGACCGCGTTGAAGCAGATACAACAGGACTTCCCGAAGGTTTAACCATGGTTGTCTCCGGCAATCTTTACTGGGGTGAACTTGAAGATTCGTTTGCTATGTGTCTTGACCGCGACGGCGCACAGGACGACCTCCGCGCAGCATACGGTCCCGCAGTATCTACTATAGACGATTGCCTGTTCGACCGTAAAACCGATATGGCGATCCGTCTCAGTGGCTCTGACGGCTGCCGCCTCGGATTTTCTCACGAAAACAAATGCTACACATTTGAAGCACGCGGATTCTTTACCCTTGTGTCGATTCTTCACGTCTATGAGACACGCTTCCGCACAAGATATTCCTGCATCAACAAGAATACCGTTTTCAAAACAGCTCATACAGGTTGGATGACATGGTATTCTGTTAAATTTGAGGCAAGCGAAGATGTAGTTCTCAAAAACGCAAAATTCCAGCGCCAGTTCCTCTATGACTACGGCGCAAAGTCGATCTGGATCGACTGGGACTGGTATCACACAGCTTTCGGTCTCGAAGAAGCACCGAAGGATATCGGCTTCTTCCAGCCTGACTCCTCAAAATATCCGAACGGTCTCGCACCTGTTGCGAAAGCGATCAAGGAACTCGGATTTGTACCCGTACTTTGGGTAGGTCCTACCGTTGAGCCCGGCGAGACTGAGCTTGTCAACGAATTCCGCGACTCGCTCCTGACAGACAGCACGACATGGTGCGGAAAATATTTCTTTGACATCTCCGATGAACGCGTTGTTAATGAGCTTATCCCGAGAGTATTCAAGCAGGTAAAGGACTGGGGCTTCGAGGCCGTAAAATGGGACTGCCTGCCTAATACCGTAGGTTATGCCGACGCATGGCATGAGTGCATGAAGCATCCTGAACTCAACTCTACCGAAGCGCTTCGCCGTCTGTGCAAAAAAGCACGCGAAGTTCTCGGAGAGGACTTCTACATGATGTCCTGCGCAGGAGGAAACGACGTTGAGGTCCTCATGCTCTCCGACGTATTTGATACCGCGCGTATCGGAAACGATATATTCGCATGGTGCGACTTTATCGGAGACTTTGTAGAAAGAGTTCTTCGTTTCTACTCATTCCACAATGTATCTTTCTACTGCGATCCCGATAATATCGTTATCCGTCCCGAATTCAGCGACTTTGAGCAGGCTCGTTCACGTGTTTCGCCTGTAGGACTGCTCGGACTTCCCGCAACCTTCGGTGATGAACTTACAGAGCTTCCTGCCGACCGCATTGAGATGCTTCGCCGTACACTTCCCTCTCTTGATATTCACCCGATGGATGTACGTGAGATCGCACACAACGGAAAACGTTTCTTCGTTTCTCTCGCGGTAAACATGCCTTACGAAAGCTGGAATGTTTTCGATATTCTCAATATGCAGGATAAAGAAGATACATTTGTCATTGATCTTCAGAAAGAACTTCATATTGACGAAGGCGATTATATCGTATTTGACTTCTGGCATCAGAAGCTGCTCGGTGTTTATAACAAAGAGTTTCCTGTCACTCTCATTCCCAATCAGTCCGCAGTATGCTCGGTAAGACGAGTAACCGGACGTCCTCAGATCGCATCTACATCGCGTCATCTTACTCAGGGTGCTTTAGAACTTCACGATGTCAAATGGGATGAACAGACTCTCACCCTCTCCGGATCTTCCGATGTAGTCAAGGATGACGGATATAAGATTTTCGTATATGTTCCCGACGGATATACTCCTGTAGAAGGAACTGTAAACGACAGTATTCTTGTTCTTACTCCCGACGATTCTGAAAATGCAACTGTAAACTGGAGCGTTTCTTTCAAGAAATAAGTCTCTAAACAGATAATAATTCAAGTATGCCGCCGGCATTAATCCACTGTCGGCGGCAGTTTTATCTTAACTTCGACATTTTTTAATTATTCCAATTTTTTTGCAGAATTGTATTGACAAGATATGCGTTTTATGATATAATATCAACGTTCGAAAGATACGGTGGGTGTAGCTCAGTTGATTAGAGCGCCAGGTTGTGGCCCTGGAGGTCGTGGGTTTGAGCCCCATCATTCACCCCATAAAAGAAGCAGTTTTCCAAAGAAAACTGCTTCTTTTTCTATAATTTTTTACTTAAAATATGTATGCTTCACAGCAAACCGAAAATTACCTAATTAAATAACGCTAAAAATTCGCTTATATCCTTTACGTCATTCTCCATAACCGCTTTATATACATCAACGCTTTTATATTTGTCGAAAGAATATATACCTCTTTTTATTAATTCTCTTTTGATATCCTTAATAATTGCTTTTTGTGCCTGACTTGTATTTTTAATAATGATATCACAATAAAATTCTGCGTTAGAAATAGTCTCCTTATCAAAGAACCACAGATCTACATTCCACAATTCCCCGGTTATTTTAGTTTCAAATCCGTGAAACCATACCCTTTTTCCGCTTGCGTTTACTTCCTCTTTAGCTTCATACCACAGCGGATGAAATGTATTTGTAATAAATGCGGATAATTCATACAGCCGGTCTAAAGACATAGCATCATTTTCAACGTCAATATCCAAGTCGTTCCATACCATCATGTCCATTCGATAACTACCGATTATATGAGCATTTCCAATTTCCTCTATCTTCTTTAATAAACCAAATTCATATAATATACGGTCCGCCTGTATTTTTATATCTAAATTATCCATTTTCGAAAATCCGCCAAATCATGTTTTTTACGTCCAAACGGTTAAAAAATATATTAAATCATACTTATAAGCTTGCTAAGTATCCGATGGGCAGTCTCATCCTTTGTCATAATGGGTAGCTTTTTTTCTTCTTTCTGTGTAATAAGTGTTATAACATTAGTATCCGCGCCGAACCCTGCCCCATCGATTCTAAGAGAGTTTGCGCATATCATATCGCAATTCTTTGCCGTAAGCTTCTTTTTCGAGTTTTCGATAACATTATCTGTCTCCATAGAGAATCCGCAGATAAGCTGTCCCTTACGCCTATGCTGTCCGATATATTTCAGTATATCCTCCGTGCGTCTGAGCGGTATACTCATATCCCCGTCAGCCTTTTTTATTTTGCTGTCCGAAATACACAAAGGTGCGTAATCGGCAACAGCGGCAGCTTTTATTATAATATCCTGCTCTTCTGCCCGCGCCGCAACCTCCCGCATCATGTCATCCGCGGTAACAACATTAACAACACTTACAAAATTAGGAAAAGGCACATCGCAATGCGCTGCAACAAGTGTAACCTCTGCTCCGCGCCGTGCGGCAGCGTTAGCAAGAGCTATACCCATTTTTCCGCTTGAATGATTGGTTATAAATCTGACAGGATCTATAGACTCCCGAGTCGCGCCGGCAGTCACAAGTATACGTTTCCCCGTAAGATCCTTTTCATAAGCGATTGAATGTACAATATGATCTATAAGAAGCTGCTCGTCCGGCATGCGGCCGTCGCCTACATCACCGTTTGCAAGCATTCCTCTGTCGGGTGCTATAATCGAATAGCCGTAGCTTTCAAGACGTTTCATATTATCCTGAACGATCGGATTATGATACATATTATGATTCATCGCAGGAGCAATAAGCTTTCTGCATGTGCATGCCATGACCGTTGTGGTAAGCATATCATCGGCAATTCCGCACGCGATCTTACCGATAACATCGGCAGAAGCAGGCGCGATCAGAACGGCATCTGCTCTCTTGGCAAGAGAAACATGCTCCACGCTGTATTTAAAATTACGGTCAAACGTATCTACTAAACATTTATTTCCCGTAAGTGACTCAAATGTTATCGGTCCTATAAAATTCATAGCATTCTCGGTCATTATTACGTTTACATCACATCTGAGTTTTTTAAGTCCGCGCGCAATATTCACCGCCTTATATGCCGCAATACTTCCGCTGACTCCGAGTACTACCGTTTTTCCCGTAAGCATTAAGATTCCTCCGATAAACAATCATCTTTATTTATGTTATATTTTATCATAGCTAAATTTAAAACAAAAATTTATATTGTGCATTTTGCTTATATCGAAAATATTTAAATTTATTTAAAGGCCTTCTTTTTGTTTATAATAACGTTTTTAACGTACATATGCAACTATTTAAAGTCAATTGTTGACAAATATATTTTGATATAATATAATTAAATCAGATAAATTAAATTTTAAGAAACAGGTGATACCGTTGTTTTAATAAAGTATCTGCTTTTAAATTAATAATTTCCGTCGAAAATATATAGAAGGGATAGGATTATGAAAAAAACTTTAACTTCTTTAATTACCGCGGCTTTATTATGTTCTGCTATATCGGTACCTTTTTCAGCTACCGATGACAACACACCCGTCGTCAAATATGCCACACCGACTATTGACGGTATTATAGACAAGGAATACAAAGAATCGTTACGCATAGAACACCGTTGGTCTGAAAAAGACCACAACAATGGTGATTTGGGGCGTTATTGGCCTGATCCTTACGGAAAATATGCTGCTGACAGTGATTATGAATATGACTGGGATTGCAGTGCAAACAGCTATTTTCTTTGGGACCGTGATAATCTCTACATTGCAATTGAAGTCACCGATGATGACTACGGCTGCCTTGATGACGAGACTTTTAAATATGCAGAAGAATATAAACAAAGTGATATTTATGAATTTGATCCCCCGCTATATCAGGATTCGGTAAATGTTTTAATTCTTCTTGACGATGAGATATTAAATATCCGAGCAGACCGTGCAGGCAGATTCATAGCTTCAAATTCCGGTAAAAAATATAGTGATTCATCCGCTGCACACAATCCTGATATATCCGAAATCATAACATGGGAAGAAGATCACGCCTTGAATATGAAAAACGGATACTACGCAGTAACAGAAACAGCAACCGGATATATATCAGAAATGAAAATTCCGATAAGCAGCTATTACCGTTCGAAACTTTTATATGCCGGGAACAAATTTTCTTACGGATTAGCTGTAGTAGATTCTGATGCTGATTCAAAATATTATTGGGGATCAGCTTCCGGATTTTATGACGATGTAGTATTCAAGCCATATCTCATAGATACTGTTGCTCTCTTGGACGGAATATACTACAATTCTTCAAGTGAAAAAATAGAATGTAATCTTCCAATTACCCTTGAAGGTACTTTGTTGTACGGAGATATAAACTGGGATGAGGAAGTAAATTCAAAAGATCTTGCAAGACTTATAAATATACTGTCAGGTGAAATGCTTGATGCTTACCGTGCAGATCTGAACGGCGACAGAAAAATAAATTCAAAAGACATCATGTGTCTTATGAAATTTCTTGCATCTAATTCACAGGAGTAAAATCATAAAAAATTCTAAAAAATCAGGAATACGGATACTTTACCGTATTCCTGATTTTATGTTATTGTGAAGCAACAAGATT
>CALGZV010000408.1 GCA_937934385.1 uncultured Clostridia bacterium
TGAATCTATGCTGTCGCATACCTCCTGAACAGTCGGCTCTCTTTCGAGCCAGAGCGAATCCGAGCCGTAAACTCCGTCCCCGTTATGACGGAGACAGAAAGTACATGCGCACGGGCATCGGTTTGTCATATTTATATATATTCCGTTTTTTACCGGATATGTTACGGTCATCATTTGTTATTTCCTCCGATTTGTATAAGCTCCTTTATTTTCAGCTTGTCAAGCGCCGCACCGAGCAGGATAAAAAGCAGACTGCTCAGCACCGACTGGGTTATATATCCTGGAATTCCGGCAAGAGACGCTATGAAGCTTTTTGTTATCAGTGTTTCATACAGGCAGTAGCCGGCGGAGCAGAGAAGTGCCGACGGTATGAGAGCCAGCATATTTCTGCGCGTAATGATCTTAGCGGATTTACCTGTAAAGAACAGAACCGTGATGCTTTTGATAATTACCGTTCCCGGCGCCCATATTGCAAAGCCTGTGAAACAGTCGGCGAGCATAGCTCCGGCCGCTCCTGCGGCGGCCGCATATGGAAGCGGCAGGATGCATGCGGCAAGATATATAAAGCCGTCCCCTATATGAGTATAGCCTGTGTGGCTCGGTATATGGAAAAATCCCGTAAAAAGCAGTATGACGGCGGCAAATATTCCTGCAACGCACATAAGGCGTACTTTTCTGTTATTCATGTCTTTTTGGCTCCTTCTCCTATTTCGGTCAGAAATTCTTCAAAGCATATGCCGTCTGTTTTGGGAATATCGAGTTCGACCGTTCGTCTCAGCGATTTTGCTATAAACGACGATGCATGACGAACCGAATCGTTCAGGCTCATTCCTGCCGCCGCGTCGGCGGCTATTATCGACGAGAAAACATCGCCTGTCCCCGAACGGCACTGACCGACCTTATGCTCGGTAACGGTTGACCGCCCTCCGTTTTCAAAAATAAAATTCGTGAGGCTGTCTCCGCGCTCAAGCCCTGATATTACGATCTTTTCTGGGCCCATACGGCACAGCTCTGCGCAAAGCGTTTCAAGCTCTGAATCGCTCATATCGGTATCGTACCTGGATCCTGTCAGTATACATGCTTCGGTCAGGTTCGGCGTGAGGATATCGGCGTACGGCAACAGTGATCTAATCTGTGACGCAAGCTCCTCTGAATATGTGGGATAGAGCTTTCCGTAATCGCCCATTACGGGATCTATTACGGCGACCGTACTTTCTTTTTTAAAGACTTCGAAAAAATATTTTACAATGTCTATCTGAGATGCGGAGCCGAGGAATCCGGTAAGAATCGCATCAAAGCGCAGACCGAGCTTTTCCCATTCGTTTATATACGCTTTCATATGCTCTGTGAAGTCGGTGTAATAAAAGCTGTCGAAGCCGGTATGGTTTGAGAATACCGAGGTCGGCAGCGGGCAGCACTGTATCCCGAGAGCCGATATGATCGGCAGAGATACGGATATCGAACATCTTCCGAAGCCGCAGAAATCATTTATTACAGCGATTTTTTTCTGATTATTGTGGGACAAAACTGCTTTCCCCCTTTTTCTTTTCTGACAGTATACACCGCATTTGAGTATATTGAAATATCCAAAACAAAATAAAATTATATTACCAGATTTCGGCGGAGAAAATCCTGCACTTCTGAAAGATAAAGAACCTGATAGGCTTGCATGCTGTCGGGATAATACCGTTTATCAAATGAACTTTTACCGCACATATAAGTTTGCATAGCCGGAGACTGTCTGATTATTATTTTTTCGGTCTGTCCAGGGCATTAAACACAAATCTCCGAAGCGGAAATTCCGCTTCGGAGACTGTAAAAACGAAGTCATTTAATATCTACTGAGACTTTTTTTCCGTCTGTGCTTGCAGCAGCCTTTATTATGAGACGTATCGCTTTTGCTATGCGTCCGTGTCTGCCGATGACCTTTCCGACGTCATCTTCGGAAACGTTAAGTTCGAGGCAGACTGTGCCGTCGTTTACCGTTTCGGTGACATTTACGCCGTCGGGATCGTCAACTATGGCACGGGAAATATCGGTAAGGACCTTTTTAAGCTCTGCCATATTGATAATTCTCCGTATAGTATAGATTAAGTAGCCGGAATCAGTCGATGATACCGTTCTTCTTG
>CALGZV010000409.1 GCA_937934385.1 uncultured Clostridia bacterium
CCGAATAAAGGTTCTTCAGAATCTTTGGCAGAAGCAGACGGTGGTGAGCGCTCCGGATACAGAATATGATGTGTTCGGTATTTGGAATAATGAGGCATACACTGCTCTTGGAGTTTTTTATATACGGGATGGCTGTGTTATAGACAGGAGCCATATTATATTCGGAGCTGACAGAATAGCTAACAGTGAAAATATTTCGACTGCCGTAAGCGAATTTTATTCGGGACGGGAATATATTCCGAGGGAAATTCTGTTCGGATTTGATCTTGAAGAAGATGACAGAAATTTGCTTGAAATTTATCTTTCGGAGCGTGCTGACCGTAAGATACACATAAGAATTCCTGAACGCGGCGACCTTAAAAAGCTTTGCGATCTGGTTTGTGAAAACTGCCGTGAGCTTGTCATGCATGAAAGCGCACAGAGTGAGCGCGAGGAAAAAACGCTTGTGACGCTTGCCGGACTTCTCGGTCTTGAAGTTGTGCCTGAACGGATAGAAGCGTATGATATATCCAACATGGGAAATGACAATATAACGGCAGGAATGATTGCGGTTATAAACGGTCGGTTTGCCAAAAATGCGTACAGGACATATTCAATTCGGAATACAGGCGGAGCGCAGGATGACTACGCGTCTATGCGTGAAGCTGTTCAAAGACGGCTTGCACATGCTGAGGACGGGCTTCCTGATCTTATACTTCTTGACGGAGGAAAAGGTCATGTAACTGCTATACGTGATTTGCTTGACGGTCTCGGATATGATATACCCGTGTTCGGAATGGTTAAAGATGATTATCACAAAACACGTGCGATAAGCACCGATACATGCGACATAAGCATCGCGCGTGAACAGTCGATATTCAATCTTATATACCGCATACAGGAAGAGGTACACAGATACACAGTAGGGAGAATGACTGCGGCTAAACGAAAGACCGTGAGACATTCTTCGCTTGAGGAAATTAACGGAATCGGGCCGACAAAGGCGAAAGCTTTACTTTCATATTTCGGAACAATAGCTAAGATACGGTCTGCCGATGCTGATACACTTTCATCTGTTAAGGGAATCACGAAGAAGAATGCGGCTGATATTGCAGAGTATTTTTCAAACAATAAAAACAGACCGACACACAAGGAAGGATAAATTTAAAATCATGAGAATAATTACAGGAAGTGCGCGCGGCACACGGATTGAAACGCTTGAAGGAGAGCAGACACGTCCTACTGCGGAAAAAGTAAAGGAAGCACTTTTTTCGATGATACAGTTTGATATTGAAGGCAGACGCGTTCTCGATCTCTTCGGAGGATCCGGACAGCTTGGACTTGAGGCACTTAGCCGCGGAGCTGCTTCGGCTACGTTTGTTGATTCCAACAGAGATGCTACGGAAATTATAAAGAAGAATGCACAGAAAACAAAGCTGTTTGAAAAAAGCAGAGTTCTTACAACTGATTGGGAATCGTTTTTAAAGGGTGCTTCGGGACGCGAAAAATACGATATAGTGTTTGTTGATCCGCCTTATGCGGCAGGTATCGCACATAAAGCAATAGATAAGCTTTGCGAAGGTAGTCTGCTGGCAGATAATGCGCTTGTGGTATGTGAGACCGCCGATCGTGATCCGGTTGAACATGAACAGCTTTCAATATGTAAACACAGCAAGTATGGGAAAACGTATATCACGCTGTATTTGAATAGTGTTTCAGATAACGACATTGAGATGGCTTAAAGCAATCCTCTCGGACATTATGGCAAACAGCGGAAGAAATTCGTGTTACAGTGTCCGTGTTTGTTTAAGCTCAGCAGACCTTTGTTTGCTTTTATTTTATACTTGCTATGCCGATAAAAACGGCGGAATGGAGATTTATTTGATGAAAAGCTGTATGATTGCAGGCAGTTTTGATCCTGTTACAAACGGTCATATGGATTTGATAGTCCGTGCGTCCGGTATATTTGACAGTGTTTATGCGGTTATATTCCGCAACAGTTCGAAGAAATGTACATTTTCAATTGAAACCCGTTTTGAAATGCTTAAAGCTGCATGCGCGGAAATGCCTGATGTGACTGTAGATATGAGCGGTGGCTTAGCTGTTGATTACGCAAAGGAACATGGAATCTCATGTATTGTAAAAGGCGTTCGCGATGTTTCGGATTTTACGTATGAAGCTAATATAATAAATATAAACCGGGCCATTGCGCCGGAAATAGAGACTTTGCTTATGCTTTCTGACAGTAAAATGTCATATGTAAGCTCATCATTTGTAAAAGAAATGCTTATCTACGGAAGAGATGTTTCTGAATATATGCCTCGCGGATCGTTTGAGATCATTTCTGCGCACTTGTCTGATGTGAAATGAAAACAGAATGTATATAAAGGAAAATATTCTGTAAAATATTGTTTCATATCCGGCTGCGGTACTTGAAAAAAATTGTATGATGATTTATAATGTAAAAAGAAAAGTTTTACTTTATTTTTCATGAAAATTATTTTTGTCTGTCCTCTGCACTGTATTTCGGATAGGTAAAAAGGTATATTGAGAGAAAGGGTACGGTTTTCGGATTGGAATTTAATCATGTTCCTGTTATGCTGCAGGAGGTTATTGAATCACTCGATATAAAACCCGGCGGAACATATATTGACTGCACTGTGGGAGGCGGAGGACACAGCTTCCATATTGCTTCACATCTTTGTAAGAATGACG
>CALGZV010000410.1 GCA_937934385.1 uncultured Clostridia bacterium
CTACACCTCATCCACCGCTATCGCGGTCCCCCTTCCCCTCTAAAGGGGAAGGCTTTGAGTTGCAAACTCGTTAGTCTCCCACTTCAAGGGGAAAACTTCGGAGTTTTGCCAAACCAGTCAAGCTTCTCCTTGAGGAGAAGATGTCACCGCAAGGTGACTGATGAGGTGTAGCTTGCGTCAGCAAGAATTATTCAAAAGATTTTTTGTCAATCACATTTGTTCACAACACTATATCTTTACATTAAAGACTGTAAGCTACAGCGCACTTCAATGTAATATACGAAAGCAAACACACATATAAGGAAAGCTGCGCCCTTGAAAAAGAGGGAGCGGCAAATAAAAATGTGTATTGACAATTCGAGTGAAATATGTTATCATATTTCTGTCGCAGAAGTGACTTAGGTGTTGTGTCGAGCAACCCTGAGTTCTGACATAATGGATATGCCGTCCCTTATGTTCCGCTGCGGCTCTTACTTTATCCGGGAGAGCGCTCCGAATTAAGCGATCCCGCGGTAAAGGATATTACAGTCTTTTAATGATATTCGGTTGTCATTTTTTCAGTACAACGCCCTACGTATGTACTGCCGCTTGGATCTGACATTAAAGGCTCACATCCTTTAATTTTAATTAAAAAATACCGGACAGATGTGCGCACAAAAAACACATCTGCCCGGTTATATATCAATCGGGGAAACGCCCCGAAATCACAAACTTTTTAAAAAAGTTTTTTCGGCAAAATATTGCAAAGCCCTTGAAAATATCAGGGAAATATGATATAATCTTGGATACAATGTCGGTGCCGGGATTCCGGTGGGTGTTTATGTGTTTTGGCCACATAGATATCAGGAAATGATGAGCTGTCAAATCACCATTTCTGCCGGCATTGTTTTTTGTCCTGCCGGAGGGACGCGGTATTTAGTTGTCTATATTTTACCATACTTGTCGAAGCCTGTCAAGGGATTTTTGAAATTTTTTTTAGTATTTTGAAAAAACGGACGTTATGCGTCCTACACCTCATCCACCGCTAACGCGGTCCCCCTTCCCCTCTAAAGGGGAAGGCTTGCGAGTTCGGCACTAATTCCGAGCTTTCCCCTTGAGGGGAAAGTGGCGTGCGTAGCACGTCGAATGAGGTGTAGCTTGCGACAGCAAGCGTTACATAGACTTTAGATCAACAATGAATAACAGGCACTGCGCGTCATACACCGCACGATAACACCGTTATTGTGACCGGTCAACCTTACAGCCTCTACTTTGCTGATACACATAGCTCTCAAAGCATGGTGTATCAGCAAAATAATCTTTTCGTTTAAAACCTTGCAATTTCGTCAGGCGATGGCAGCGGCACTGCAAGGGTAGACGGATTTGACTGATACCAATATGCAACGGATGAAAACTCATCGCCGCCTTTCGGCAAATCTTGTATTGTCACACGCAAAGCTGTTGAAAAATATACCGGATCCGGTATATGCCAGTGGTACATCATAAATCTTGGTTGGGGATTATATCTTGCTCTTTTCTCCTGCCCGTTATGTCCGTAATAGAACATACCCTGATACAAACCGGAAAATGGTTCATAGCGGAAGTTACCGTTATCACAGCCCCAGGCGTAAGAACCTCCGAAATAGTCTTCTGTGCCGGTGTAATTAACCGTAGGATATTTTTCTCCGTCAATAAATATTTTTACTTCTCCCTCAACCCATCCGCTGTTGCTGTTTGAACCGGCTGCCATAGAAACTCCGGTAAGCCATCCGTTTCCGCGGATTCCGTCGATAATTGTAAATTCTGTACCGTTTTCGACCGGGATTGCCTGCCTGTATGCAGCATGAAAATATGCAGCGTCATCAGGGATTTCTGTCTTGCACATCATTATTTGATAATATGTAACCTCTCCCTCGTCTCCGCGGTTTTCAAGAGTTATCCTGCAGTGTTTGCGGAAAGGCATCTGCCAACAACAGTTCATTCCGCGGCACGGCGCTACGAGT
>CALGZV010000411.1 GCA_937934385.1 uncultured Clostridia bacterium
TTTTATTGTATAGTATTACGCGTTAATTAGAACAATGGAATCACCGCTTTCGCAATAAAATAGAAACATACGTAATGCTTTATTTAGCATTTAATGAGATCGGCTGTATATTTTTGTGTTTTTTAATACGGTTAATTTTATTTGATTACTACGATAAATGATTTTTTAGTTTATTAAAATATGCAGTGTTTTTATTTCTTTAATGTTATTGCCTGATACCACTATAATGTAAGTCAGGATATTTGTCAATACACATTTTTGGTTTTATTTTTAAAAAATAAATTTTAATGATTTTGGTGCAGAATTATAAATAATTTAATAATTTAAAGCATATATTATGTAAGAAATGGCGGTAAAATCCCCAAAAATAAACAATTTAGTGCAAAATATTGTATTATTGTGTAAAATTAATTTTAAAAATGTAAACTTTGGTCGTTGATTTTTTTTTGAAATTTGGTATAATAAAGGTGGGTATCGTTAAGCGGCATGTAAATACCGTTTGCGATATAAAATTTAAATATAACACAATTTTTCATTAAGGAGGTTTATAAATGAAAAAGTTATTTGCAATTTTATTATGCTTTATTATGATATTTTCACTTTTTGCTTGCGGAGCCAAGGTAAAAACTGTTGAAGATTATCTGAAAGATAAAGATGTTCAGTCACAGATGGACACTCTTAAAGAAACAATGAAGAACTCAGGAATAGATATGGAGGTAAAAGCAGAGGGTAATAAACTCATCTATTCTTATAAGTATTCTGATCAGATCGATGAAGAAAATTTATCTGCTGTAAAGGAAAATCTTGAGTCCGGTCTTGAAATTCAGGCATCTGTTTTTGACGGTATTTTAAAGACGCTTAAGGATGAAATGAAGATCAGTGATCCGTCTATATCTGTAAGATATCTCAATGCTGACGGCAGTGAGATTTTAACCAAAGAATATAAATAACAGATACGCATATGATTTGTAAAGCATGCGGTGCCGAAAACGGCGACGGATATAAGTTTTGCAGTAAATGCGGCGCTCCTCTTGCGAGCGCCGGAAATACTGCTCCCGTACATAATACGAATAGTAATAATTATGGCGGCGGATATGTGAATCAATCCGTACAGAGGACGTACGGAACTTTTGCGCCTGCACAGCGCGGTGACAAAGCTTTTTTGTGGGGAGATGTTTCCACAGTATTCGGATTTGTCTGCTCGATCGTTGGGTTCTTTTGGTTTTGGCTCATTCTGTGTCCTGTCGGACTTGCTGCTTCAATTTACGGTTTTTACCGTAAAAGGATGCAGAAGCTTGCCGCGGCGGGAATCGTTATTTCTGCTATAAGTATACTCATTAAAATAGGATATATTTTGTCGGTTAACAATTTGCTTCCGCTGTGGCTTATCGGCGGAGCGTTTTGATAAAATTACAGATTATGGAGGTATATAATGATCTGCAACAACTGCCGTCATCAGATTGATGACAATTCAAAATTTTGTCCCGATTGCGGTGCGCCTATTGAGGCACCGGCTCAGAATCCTCCGCAGCAGACCACGGTATATAATCAGACACAGAACGGTCAGAATATATACGGTCAGCCCGCGTATTCCGCACCTCCACCCCCACCGCCGGTAAATCAAACGCCGTATCTTATCTGGGCAATTCTCGTTACAATATTTTGTTTTCTTCCGCTCGGAATCCCGGCTATCGTATATGCGGCAAAGATAAACTCGGCACTTTCCGCAGGGAACTATCAGCTTGCAGTTGATTCGGCAAAGAAGTCAAAGATGTTCTCAATAATCGGTGCATGTATCGGCGCTGCTCTTATTATCATCTGGATTGTTGCTGTTGTTTGTATCGGTGTAGGTATCGGTATGTCAGATTACGGCTCCTACTACAGTTACTATTGATGTACGGCACCGGAAAGGGATTTATCCGACGTTTGGCCGCCGCATTCCTGATTCTTGCGGCGGTCATTTTACTTATTGTTTTGTATATATATGCAGAATCAAGGTGCGGAATAAGTATACCGTGCCCGATATACTGTTTTACCGGGCTTTACTGTCCGGGGTGCGGTTCGGGAAGAGCGTTTCATGAGTTTTACCGCGGACATATCGTTGCTGCATTCCGTCAGAATCCGATGTTTGTGATTCTCGCTCCTGCTGCAGTGCTGTATTTTACCGCGAGGCTGATTGATTATGTTATTTCCGGCAGAAATCGTATTGACAAATATATACCGGATAAACTGCTTATTGGAATATTTGTTATTCTGATAATATTCGGGGTGATTCGTAATATTCCGACAGATGTTTTTTACTGTCTGAGACCTGTATAAATTTATAGATATAAAAAGGAGCATTTTTATTATGTCACGTTATTCAAATACTTTTGAAACAAATCTTCTTCCGGGTGAGATAGACAGCGTGGTACGCGCATATCTTGAATCTGAAAAATTTGAGTATATTAATTATAAAGGTGAAAATGTCTGGAAAAAGGGAGAGGGATTCTTTACATATCCTCAGTATATAAAAGTAAGCGCCGTTAACGGCTCTCTTACTGTTGAGGCTTTTCTTAAATATCCCATACTTCCTGCGGTCAGCGTCGGAGAGATCGGGCTTAAGGGATTTGTGGCATTCCCTGTAAAGGCAAAGCTCAAAGACCGTGTTTCCCAGCTTGAATACAGACTTCAGAATGCCGCTCACGAAAAGTACAGGGCATCTCAGCAGCCGTCATCTGACGAAGCCTGACATGCTTCGGATTAATTCTATGTCCGTACTGATCGCTTTTTATAATCGATAATCGCTTGTTGCGTATAGAAAATGTACAATAAATTTTTCAGATTAAAGCACGAAGCTGCATCTATAATGCAGCTTCGTGCTTTTTCTGTATAATATTCTGTAGTTTCAGCAATAATCAGCTATTTGGGAATCGTTTGCAAAGTCTTGAATTTTATGGTGTTCTGTTATTTCATTGCTCCGGCAACGGCGACGGCGCAGGCTACGGTAGCTCCGACCATCGGGTTGTTGCCCATTCCGATAAGTCCCATCATTTCAACATGTGCCGGAACCGATGAAGAACCTGCAAACTGCGCGTCTGAATGCATGCGTCCCATAGAATCGGTGAGTCCGTATGACGCCGGACCTGCCGCGACGTTATCGGGATGCAGGGTTCTTCCGGTTCCTCCGCCCGATGCGACAGAAAAATATTTTTTTCCGTTTTCCGCCGCCCATTTTTTATATTGACCTGCTACAAGATGCTGAAAGCGTGTAGGATTTGTCGAATTTCCCGTTATTGATACGTCTACTTTTTCAAGACGCATTATTGCAACTCCTTCGGAAACGCTGTCGGCGCCGTAACAGCGTACGTTTGCACGCTCACTGTCGGAGTATTGCTTTTCTCCGACAATATTTATGCTTTCCGAAGAAAAATCAAATGCTGTCTGAACATATGTGAAGCCGCAGATACGCGATATTATTAGTGCGGCGTCTTTTCCAAGTCCGCAGAGTATTACACGCAGAGGATTTTTTCTTACTTTGTTTGCGGTACGGGCAATGCCTATAGCGCCCTCAGCTGCTGCAAAGGACTCGTGACCTGCGAGGAAGCAGAAGCATCCGGTTTCCTCACGCAGCAGCATGGCACCGAGATTTCCGTGTCCGGTACCGACTTCACGGTGTCCGGCTACCGATCCGGGGACGCAGAAGGCCTGAAGTCCTTCTCCGATCGCTTCCGCCGCCTCTGCGGCGCTGTGCGATCCTTTTTTTATTGCTACCGCACATCCGAGAGTATATGCCCATGCGGCATTTTCAAAGGCGATCGGCTGCACGTTTTTTACGATATCCCACGCATGTATGCCTTTGCTTTCGCATATATCCCGCGCGTCTGCAAGTCCGTTTATTCCGTATTTTTTCAGACAGTTTTCAATTCCCGCTGCTCTGCGCTCGATTCCCTCAAAGGTTATATTATCTGTCACTTGCGTTATTCCTTTCTTTTTTACGGTAATTTTTTATTCTTTGCGCGGGTCTATGTGTTTGACCGCGTCGTCATATCTGCCGTATGATCGTATATTGTCTGTATATGCATCGACCGGAGCTTTTCCGCTCTTGAGCTGATCGAGCATTCTGCCGAGATCAAGAAATTTATATCCGATCACTTCATTGTTTTCATCGAGTCCGAGAGCAATTATATATCCCTCGGCAAGATCAAGATACCGGACTCCCTTTTCTTTTGTGGCAAATGCCGTTCCGACCTGCGAGCGCAGACCTTTACCGAGATCGTCAAGCGATGCGCCTATCGGAAGTCCGCCTTCGGAGAACGCTGTCTGCGAGCGTCCGTATACGAGCTGGAGGAATATTTCTCGCATGGCTACGTTTATTGCATCGCATACAAGATCGGTGTTAAGCGCTTCAACGAGAGTTTTGCCCTGCAATATTTCGGCTGCCATAGCGGCGGAATGAGTCATTCCGGAGCATCCGACTGTCTCGACCAGTGCTTCTTCGATTATACCGTCTTTTACATTCAGTGTCAGCTTACATGCGCCCTGCTGCGGTGCGCACCCTCCGACGCCGTGTGACAGACCGTTTATATCGCGAATGTCATATGCCTTTACCCACCGTCCCTCTTCGGGAATCGGAGCCGGACCGTGATGCGGACCTTTTGCTACGGCACACATACTGTTTATTTTTTCTGAAAATACTTTTTCACTCATAACCGATTACATACCTTTCAAATACTTTTATATATTTATTTCCAATAAAAGCGATAGTTATGTAATCATTAAATAAAATGATATTTTAGTTGCATTTTCCGGATATGATGACTCTGCCTTTACCGATGGATTTCATTGACAGCTTCATATATTTATGATATTATATTTATAGCTTCGCACTGTGTTTTTCGAAGCATTATTACTGATATTGAGAACAGGACGGCATTATGAATATAGCTGAAATACTGGCACAGGAGCTTGAAATAAAGCAGAGTCAGATAGAAAAAACGATTGCACTTATTGATGAAGGAAATACGATACCGTTTATAGCACGGTACCGCAAGGAGGTCACCGGATCGCTTGATGACAGCGTTCTGAGAAAGCTTTCCGAACGGCTTACATATCTTCGCGGACTTGAAAAAAGACGTGATGAGATCTCGGCTCTGATAGACGGTCAGGGAAAGCTAACGGAGGAGATCACATCAGCGCTTGACGCGGCGCAGACGCTTACTGAACTTGAGGACATTTACCGTCCTTATAAACAGCACCGCAAGACGAGGGCTTCTGTAGCCCGCGCGAGAGGTCTTGAGCCGCTTGCAAAATTGCTTCTTGAACAGCGCCGTTCATACGGAAAGACGCTTGACGAGATCGCATCCGAATATGTGAGTGATGACGGAGAAGTTCCCGACGCCGACGCTGCTCTTGCAGGCGCCCGGGATATTATTGCGGAGGATATTTCAGATAATGCCGAATACCGCCGCCGGATCCGCTCGATAACATGGCGTTTCGGCACGATAGATACAAAGCAGATAAAAGAGGGCTCCTCACCGTATGAGATGTACTACGACCACAGCGAGAGGCTTTCTTCCGTGCCGAATCACCGTGTGCTTGCGATAAACCGCGCGGAGAAAGAGGAGTATATACGTGTATCTGTTTCGGTTGAGGTATCTGAGGTTATCGGGTACCTTGAAAAACAGCTCCTCGGCGCGCCTGACAGTCCCGCGTATGTTCATGTGCGCGAAGCTATAGCTGACAGCTACAGCCGTCTGATAGCACCTTCTGTCGAGCGTGAACTGAGAAGTGAGCTTTTCGATACGGCAAGTGAGGGCGCTATAGCCAATTTTTCCGAGAATCTCCGTAATCTTCTCATGCAGCCTCCGATCGGCGGACATACCGTTATGGGCTATGATCCCGGCTACCGTACCGGATGCAAGCTTGCGGTCGTCGATCAGACGGGAAAGGTACTCGATACCGCCGTCATATATCCGACAAAGCCGCAGGAGCGTATTGCGGAGTCAAAAAAGAAGGTAAAGGATCTGATCGGCAAATACGGCGTTACCGTCATTGCGATCGGCAATGGAACTGCGTCCCGTGAAAGTGAGGCGTTTATTGCAGATACCTTGCGAGAAATGGACGGCGACTGCAAATATGTTAT
>CALGZV010000412.1 GCA_937934385.1 uncultured Clostridia bacterium
GCTGATTTTTACCCTAAAACAACAAAGTTCCGTGGTATCTGCCCGCAATCATAGATTGCGGGCAGATTGGGTTCTTACTTTGATTCAGATAGATTAACAGATTCATCTGTGTCGGCTATCGACGTAAGTGCGTTCATAAAACTTCCGTCGTATTCAAGCTTCAGAGCAATGTATGCAGGAGACTTTTTTGACATTCCTCCTATAAAACCTGCGGACAGCTCCGCTTTTTCTGCATCCAGCATAACAGTGACCGTATTTTTCGGAAACATATTTACACAGAATGAAAAGGATGTGGCTTTTTTGAATTTGCCGGGAATTTCCGGTGTGCCGATATTAAATATTCCTGCTATGCTGCTTGCCGGGGCGACGCAGACTGTTTGCTTATTCTGCCCCTGCAGCCTTGTGATCATGAGTGAAGCGTTTCCGCTGTCCGATATAATTATTGAATATTTATAAAAGCACAGAGCGTATCTTGTTGTAAGCTGTACTCCGATAACGATAAAGCAAAGACATAGGAGCTGAAGGATCGCGCGTGCGTTAACGAACCGAGAAGAAGCGATCATGGCGGAAAATCCGACTGTAAACATTGAAAGCGGCAGAATAATATGTGCTTTCCCATCACGCCTCGGTATGTATGAAATATATTCGTTCATTTAATTTCCTTTCGTTTGTCAGATATATGTCAGAGCGTTGCATTTGACAGCAGTATATCTTTGCGCCCGGCGCTTTGGCGCATCTCGATTATTCCGTATGACGGCGCGCCGTCCCGCGGTTTTGAAATACTTCCGGGATTGAACAGATAAAGCGGTTTATCACCGCCTTTTTCAGGCGGAATATATTTCTCAAAACTTATATGTGTATGTCCGAAAAGTGCGATATCGGCATTTTTTCGCTTTGCTTCTGCTTCAAGCGCACCGAAACCTGATTTTACGCCGAAAGTGTGACCGTGGCATATAAAAAGCGATAGATTTCCGAGATCAAGGAAGCATTCAGAACCATGTTTTTCTCCTGAAATTCCCATATACATTCCGTCACAGTTTCCGGCTACCTTGATTACCGGCTTTTCAGTGAACTGTTCGAGCCGCTTTGCATCTCCGAGTCCGTCGCCGAGAAAAATGAAGTAATCGGCTGTACTCATATGTATTTTTGCAGCCTTAAGCATCTTTTCGGGGTTTCCGTGAGAGTCGGAAAAAACGACGATTTTCAGTTTGTCTGACATTTGGAAAACTTCCTTTCGAAGAATATCTATGCCTGCTTTATTGATTTGATATGAACAAATTCCGATGGCAGGCATAAAATGATTACAGACAGAATTTATTTTATATGTATTTTGCTGTAGAAAGAGGTACTGATTTATGGGACATGAGATTGATCGCGAAACGCTTGACAAAATACGCGGACTTGATGAAAAAACAATGCAGGATATTATAAAAAAACTGGCGCAGGCATCGGGACTTAATGAACAGGCGGCAAGCAGACTTGCCGGAAATTCCGGATTTATAAGAAAAAAGCTTGCTTCTATGAATGCGGGAGATGTGAATAAGCTTATTGCCTCGGCCGACGAATCCACTGTTTCGGATATATTAAAAACCGTCAGATCTGAAAATGGCAGGAGCGGCAGATAAAAACCAAGATAGCTGACTGTATGGAAAACAGGTTAATTTTTTACGAAAGGAATTTTCGGATATGGATAATAACACTGATTACGGAGATATGATTTCGGGGATTATGAATGATCCCGAAGCAATGAATAATGTACTTAAAATGGCACGGAGTCTTATGGGAACGGGAGGCTTTGACTCAGGCTCTGCATCAGATACTGTACGTAATACGGCAGCAGAGACGGATGTCCGTTCATCGGAGCATATTGGGACGGAGGCTCGGGAAGATAAGCAATCGTCTGTCAGTGCTTTGTCATCGGTTCTTCCCGCTATTCTCGGTGACAAAGAAACCGCCGCTAACCGCGAACGCCTTCTTATTGCGCTGAAACCGTATATGAACAGTGAGCGCCGGAGTACAATAGATGCTATACTGAATTTGCTAAAGCTTGCAAAGCTTGCCGATATCGGAAGTCTTGCCAGCTTGCTTAAATAACCTGAAGGCGAGGTGATTAATATATGTACAGCCGAAATTTCAAGGGACGGAATGTTCGTAATACGGTGAATGTATCGGGAATGGGATCATCGGCAAATTCGGGGAGTACAGGGCGGTATTCCGGCAATGAGTCTTCAGGCCGTATTATTGTGCCGCCGTCCTACGGAGGCACGCTATATATATCCGCGACCCCTAAGTCTTCTGAAAATAACGACAGGAAGTCTGATACAGATATCCGCAATGAAACAGTTGAAAAAGATTCGGGAAATTCTGATAACAGTGTTGCTTCCGATGGATACCGTACGGTAATGTATAACGGAGAGCCGTATGTTCCCGATGAAATCGGAATGCATGGATCTTCGCATCAAAATGATGTGAAGGGACGCGGCGGGCATCCGATGCTTGACGGGAGCGGGGAATTGCGCTTTAAGGGTATGTCAGGCCGCAGAGTCGGAGACAGAAAGAATAAAAACCATGAAACTGAAAAAGATCTGCGCATGTCAGGAACAGTTCCTTCATTTTACAGCGGTTCCGGGTTTGATGTTGATAATACTGAATCGTGCGAGCCCGGAATGAATCTTAAAGCATTTTTGGACCGCATGCCTCCGGTTGACGATATAATTCTGATTGCGCTCATAATTACGCTTTTGGGCGGAAGGGGAGATGATGCGGCGACTGATGACGTCCTTATCGTAATTCTTGCTGTCCTTTTGCTTTTCGGAAAAGAAAAAGAATAAAACATTTCGGACCGTCGGTACAGGAATTATTCGTATCGGCGGACCTTTTTTTGTTTTTTTGTTGAAATATCGGCGTTTATATTATATAATAAAAGTATTAATAACTGTAAAGGAAGAACGTCATGCTTTCAAAAGTTTTTACTGCAGGACTTACCGGAATAGACGGTATGATAATAACTATAGAGTGCAGCACAGCAAAGCGCATGCCGGTATTTGATATCGTCGGGCTTCCTGATGCAGCCGTCAAGGAATCGAAAGACAGGATACGCAGCGCAATACGTCAGAGCGGATATGAATTCCCCGACGGAGAAGTCATTATCAATATGGCTCCTGCCGACCGGAAAAAAGAGGGATCCGGATATGATATGCCTATGTGTATCGCACTGTTAAAGTCGACCGGATTTATTCCGGATAACGGATTTGAGAAGAGCAGTCTTTTTCTCGGAGAAGTGTCGCTTGACGGTGAATTCAGAGAGGTGAGAGGAGTTCTGAACCGGGCTGTTGCCGCACGCGGTGCAGGCATTACCGAAATGTTTGTGCCTGAGTGTAACGCTGCGGAGGCAAGCGTAGTCGAAGGTCTTAAAGTTTATCCGGTACACGATCTGAAACAGCTTACGGGGCATTTATGCGGTACCTCGCTGATAGAACCGTATGAATCCCGCCGCTTCGGTGAATCGAAAGTTTCCGATGTTCCCGGAATGCCTGATTTTTCGGATGTTCTCGGACAGGAATTTGCCAAGCATGCGATAGAGGTCGCTGTATCAGGCGGTCATAATATTCTGCTTATTGGACCTCCCGGAACCGGAAAAAGCATGCTTGCAAAACGTATACCGACGATTTTGCCGGATATGACGTTCGAGGAGGCACTCGAAACGACAAAAATATAT
>CALGZV010000413.1 GCA_937934385.1 uncultured Clostridia bacterium
AGCACCTACCTTGAGGTTCGAAGCGATATCGCCTGTTGCAGGATCCCAGAGTCTGCAATGAAGCGTTGTATCATCCTGATTTACAAGAGGCATATTGCTTACTACCTGACACTTTACAGCGCCATCTTTTGCAAGAATTCCTATGTCGAAGTTATCGAATGTCTCTCTTACGGTGTCATCAATGTCAGCGAAAACATACATGTATGCATCATCATAAATGAGAGATACTCTTCCGCCTCCCCATCCGGCTTTAAAGCTATAGGTAATGGTATCTTTGTACGCATCATCCTTGTTTCCGTCGATAGTTGGAGTCCCCTTTTTTACTGTATCGCCGAGAACTACCTCCATGCCATCTGAGGGTATTTCAACCGTATCGTTGTTAGCATTTACACCGAACATAACCGCGGAAGAAATTAAAGAAATTAAAGAAATTAAAGAACAAGCAAATGCAAGTTTAATTGATTTTTTCATAACAATGTTCCTTTTCATTTTTATAGAAATAAAATAAAGGGTTTCTCTAAGTTTCCGTTTTTGTTTCATATAAATCAACTACGATTATTTATATCAGACACATCACTGAATTTAACAATTCTACGTAGTAAATTTAACGATCTTCCGTTTTATTTTCTTTTTTAAGCTTTAATGCAGTAAATACTGCGCCCGATACAAGCGCTGCAGCGCCCATAACTATTCCTGCGTCTGATGTCTGAGGAGCGTTAGGCTTCTCTTCTGTTGCCGGTGCGGAAGGCTTTTCGGGAGCATCTGCGGGTTTCTCGCCAAGAGTAAGCGTAATGCCGATGTTAACACAATCCTGAGATCCTATAGCATGACCTATTTTTCCTTCAGAATCGTCAAGGTTATTTACCTGAAGTGCAAATTTAATCTCGTCACCTGATAAGTATTTAGCATCTTCTTTTGAAAGCTTAAGAGCAGTTTCGATTATAAAGCCATCATCGGTAAGAGCAGCAGCGAACTTCGACTTACAGTCCCTGTTTTTTAAATCCGGCTTGGCAAAGTCTCCGATATCCGGAACATCAGCCCATGCGGCAGTGCTTCCTGCGCCCTTTTGTATATTATACGCATAAACGATAACTCCGCTCGCATCGGTGTGTAATGTAAATGTCTCATCTCCCTTGGAATATATACATTCAATTCCGTCATCCTGCCACGGATACGGAGTTGCATAATATTCTTCAGAACGAGCAAAAACCTGATCATCCTTTACAACAGTACAAGTATAGAAATACTCGTCATCCCAAAGAAAATAAGAGGTTGCATCCGATTTACATGTATCGGCCTTAGATTCCTGGTCCTTTTCCGGCGCCCAAGGACAGAAGAATTTATTGCGTTTCATTGTCTCCGTCCCTGAATTAAGATATGCTTCATCAAGCTTACCGTCAATCACAGGTGTTCCGTATGATACCGTTCCAGTACCGTTTTTAGCGCTTACTCCGATCATAAACGATGAAGAAATTACAGAAATTAATGAACATGCAAGTGCGAGTTTAACCGATTTTTTCATAACAACGTTCCTTTCATACTACAAAAATAAAAATTTTGTTCATTTCCGCCGCCGGAAATGTAAGGGAATGAAAAATAAGGGGTTAGTTGACAAAGCACACATCGGGTTTGCCTTCAGGATGTATCTGACTTCACTGACTTCACCGCTTTCTTTATATTATGTAAATTATTTTATTATGTGAATAATCACATTATAATCGTTTGTTTATTTCTATTTATTATCGAAACATAATTTTGTGCATTTTCATATATGTTTTATATATTTTTATTAGATTATATTAAAAAAATTCCGAAAAACAATGGTTTTTCGGAATTCTCTTGATATTCTTTTGATATTTTTTTAATATTTTATTGTTTTTTTGTGTGATTTTTATTATCAACCAAGCGTTTTAATTCTTTAAATATAATATCAGTACAATTTAAAACTGCAAATTTTCCTATATTTTCCGACATATTTTTCAAGCGCGGCCTGTCGCTCATAAGAGATGAAACTGCCTCCGTAAGAATGCCTTCACTGAGTTCAGACTCACGGAAAACGACAGCGGCGCCTGCGTCTTCGAGAACTTTTGCGTTTTTATACTGATGATCGTCGGTAACATTCGGAGACGGGATAAGAATACACGGCTTTTTCTGTACCGCAAGCTCTGACAAAGTAATAGCTCCCGCCCTGTTGATAACAAGATCTGCAGCAGCCATTTTCAACGGCATATCATAAATATATTCACAAAGCTCAAGATTCGGATATTTTTCAAGTCCGAAATCATGAAACATCTTTTTTGAATCTTCATATTCGATAGCTCCGGTAGCATGTATATGCTTTACCGACGGGTTTTTAGACGACCAGTCTCTCATCAAGCGCAGCACTTCCTCGTTCACGCGCTGAGCGCCCATGCTCCCTCCGCATGACAGAAGAACATGTCGGTACTTTCCGTTATATCCCAGCTTGTCACGCGCCTCTTCCTTTGACAGTTTTCCGAACTGTCCGCGAAGCGGATTCCCGACACATATGGCACGATCGGGATTCTTCAGTTTTTTTATTGTAACCTCAAAATTCACAAATATCAGATCTGTATTATTCTGAAGCAGCTTGACCGCAGCTCCGGGAACAGCATTGGATTCATGAAGCGCAGTAGGTATTCCCATTTTTGAAGCCGCATTCATAAGAGGCCAGCAGACATATCCGCCGGTTCCTACAACTGCATCAGGTCCGAATTCCTTCAAAAGCTTCCTTGCCTTTTTCTGCGAAACCATCAT
>CALGZV010000414.1 GCA_937934385.1 uncultured Clostridia bacterium
TACCGCAAAAATTGACAGCATCAGGAAAGATACTCCGGAAATAGATATTACTCCTCCGAAAAGATTCATTAAACTGTCACTCCTTACTGAATATGTTTTTGTTCTTTTCTTGCATAGTCAGGCAAAAGTTTGGGTGACACACAATCAGACATAATTCCTGCTGCCGATCTTTCTTTTTCAAAACCTGATACATGGTCAAGCGTGAGCTTACCGACATCAACAGATTTAGCTTTAGCAGCCGCATTTTTTCCTGCATTTCTTCCGAAAACAATAATATCAAGAAGCGAATTTCCCATAAGACGGTTTCTTCCGTGAATTCCTCCGACAGCCTCTCCTGCAACAAAGAGATTTTCAACACCTGATTCACCGTTTGCGCTTATATCAATACCGCCATTCTGATAATGGAGTGTAGGATATACAAGGATAGGATCGTGTCTTATATCAATACCGTATTTTGCAAACATACGCATCATAGCAGGTATACGTTTTTCTATAGTTCCCTCACCGTTCTTAAGCTCGATCATAGGCGTGTCAAGCCATACGCCGACACCGGAAGCTGTATGTACACCGTTTCCGTTGGTACTGCATTCACGTATAATCGACGCTGCAGATACGTCACGGGTTTCAAGCGGATGCATAAAGACTTCACCGTTTACATTAATGAGTTTTGCTCCGAGAGAACGAACCTTTTCAGTAACAAGCGCACCGAAAATCTGCTCCGGGAATGCAGCTCCGGTCGGGTGGTACTGGAGCGTATCCGCATAAAGGAGTTTTGCTCCTACCCTGTATGCAAGGACAAGTCCGTCAGCGGTAGCACCGTAATGGTTTGATGTCGGGAATCCCTGATAATGAAGTCTTCCTGCACCTCCGGTTGCGATAATAACGGTTTTTGCCTTTGCAATCATAATTTCGTCGGTCTCCATATTAAGAAGAACAGCTCCGGCAGCATTTCCGTTTTCATCAAGAATAAGTTCGATTGCAGATGTAAAATCAACAACAGGTATCTGACGGTTGAGAACCTCGTCGCGCAATGTTCTCATTATTTCAGCGCCGGAATAATCCTTAGCCGCGTGCATTCTCTTGCGGGATGTTCCGCCGCCGTGAGTTGTTACCATAGTTCCATCGGGCGTTTTATCAAATTCAACACCGAGATCGCTGAGCCATGAAATTGCCTCAGGAGCCTCCGTTACAAGCTTATACAGAAGCTCTGATTTTGCAGCAAAATGTCCGCCGCCGAAAGCATCTATATAATGCTGTGCAGGAGAATCGTTCTCCTTATCGGCAGCCTGAATTCCGCCCTCTGCCATCATTGTATTTGCGTCACCCATACGGAGCTTTGTAACTACCATTACTTTAGCTCCGGCGTTATCAGCCTCTATAGCTGCTGACGTTCCGGCACCGCCTCCTCCTATAACAAGCACGTCTACATCATAATCGGGACTTGAAAGATCAAGTTTCATATCCTTTATACGGCTGTTTGCCTGCAAAAGCTCTGCAAGTTCGTTCGGAACCTTTTCGCCTTTGTTAGGTCCTATCTTAAGCTCCGTAAATTCACTTGTCTTATAATCAGGATGATATGTGGCGAGAAGCTGTGTTTTTTCATCTGCTGTCATTCTCCTCGGTTCGAGAGCAGCGTTTGACGCTCTGTTAGCCTCAACCTTTTTTATCGATTCAAGCATTTCTTCGTTATACATTCTTCCACGCCCCCTTATTTCTCAATTTCTCTGTTGTTGTAAAGTTCTTTCATCTCTTCGATCGGTTTCTGCATAAGATTCTGAAGAAGCTCCTCGAAGCTTCCGTCCTTTATCTCTTTAACACGGTTCTCGAGATGTTCGCATTTAGGTGCAAGATACTTACCGTTCAGTCTGCGTGCAAGCATCGCTACCTGAGGATGCGAAATTCCTGCGGGACAACGCGAAGAACAAACACCGCACATCACACAGTCAAAAGATTCCTCGGCGCATTTTTCATATTCGCCGCGCTGGGCATAGGCGATATACTGCATGACATTGAGGACAAGCTTTGGTGCAGGCATTGCATCCAACGCAGTTATAAATCTCAGGATAAAGCTGCATCATAACCTGTTCTGTGGGCTTTACTTTTTCAATATCATATACCTGTTTTACAAGCGGGAAGAAAGGCAGCGTTGCAATGTACATTCCCTCCTGCACCTGAGTCTGGCAAGCAAGACAAACCTGAAGCTCCTGCTGTCCTTTTATTCTGTATATAGTTGCACATGCACCGCAAAATCCGTTTCTGCATCCGCATCCGCGCTTAAGCTGATATCCGGCATACTCCATAGCCGTCATTATAGTCAGGCTTGCGGGTACGGAATATTTCTTACCGAATAAATAAATATTTACCATTTCGTTCATAATTCTGTTCATCCCTTTTACTGAATCAATATTCGTCCGGAAGCTCGCCGAGTTCATCAAACCGGAATACAGGCCCGTCCTTGCAAACATACTTATTACCTATGTTGCAGCGTCCGCATTTTCCGACTCCGCATTTCATACGAAGCTCCATTGTTGTATAGATCTGAGTATCTTTGAAGCCAAGCTCCTTAAGACCTGCAAGAGTAAACTTGATCATTATAGGAGGTCCGCACATAAGTACGGTTTTGGAAATATCGGGAGAAAGCTCCTTAACGTAATTAGGAACAAATCCGACGTGTCCGTCCCATCCTTCCTGCTCGCGGTCTATTGTAAGATTAACTTCGATACCGTCATCATTCATCCATTCTTCAATGATCTCATTATAGTCAACAAGATCATCTTTGGATCTTGATCCATATATGATCTGTACCGATCCGTAATTCTTACGGTTAGCTCTGACATAATTGATAACAGAACGAAGCGGAGCAAGTCCGATACCGCCTGCAATGAACAGCAGATCTTTTCCGAGCAGATCGCCTTCGACCGGGAATGAATTTCCGTACGGTCCACGTATAGTTACGTTTTGTCCCGGTTCGATCATATGCAGCCACTTTGTAAGACATCCGCATTTTTTTATGCTGAATTCCATATATTCGGTATTTGTAGGCGATGATGTTATTGAAAACATCGCCTCTCCGACTCCGGGAATCGACAGCATAGCACACTGTCCGGGTTTATGTATGAACGGTTTTTCTCCGTTCGGAGTCAGAACACGGAAGGTTTTGACATCCGGTGTATCAATCCGTATATCGG
>CALGZV010000415.1 GCA_937934385.1 uncultured Clostridia bacterium
GTTAGACGGTAAAACAGTTGCTATCATCGGTTTCGGAAGCCAGGGTCACGCTCATGCTATGAACCTGCATGAAAGCGGAGTTGACGTAGTTGTTGGTCTGAGACCGGGTTCCGCTCATACTAAGAAAGCTGAAGCTGCCGGACTGAAAGTCGTAGGCATCGAAGAAGCTGCTGAAGCTGGCGATATCGTTATGATCCTGACACCGGATGAACTGCAGGCTTCCATCTACAAGAACCAGATCGAAAAGCACATGAAGGAAGGCAATGTCCTGGCTTTCGCACACGGTTTCAATATCCACTTTAATCAGATCCAGCCGGCAGATTACCTGGACGTTATCATGATCGCTCCTAAGGGCCCCGGCCACACTGTAAGAAGCGAGTATCAGGCAGGAAAGGGTGTTCCCTGTCTTATCGCAGTTGAGCAGGACGCTACAGGCGATGCGCTTGACATCGGACTTGCTTATGCTCTCGGAATCGGCGGAGCGCGTGCAGGCGTTCTCGAAACGACCTTCCGTACAGAGACTGAGACAGACCTTTTCGGAGAACAGGCTGTCCTCTGCGGCGGTGTATGCGCACTTATGCAGGCAGGTTATGAGACTCTTACCGAAGCAGGCTACGATCCCAGAAACGCTTATTTTGAGTGCATCCACGAGATGAAGCTCATCGTTGACCTTATATACCAGAGCGGCTTCTCAGGAATGAGATACTCTATCTCCAACACTGCTGAGTACGGCGACTACATCACCGGTCCGAAGATCATAACAGATGAGACAAAGAAAGCAATGAAGAAGATCCTCAAGGACATCCAGGACGGAACATTTGCAAAAGACTTCCTCCTCGACATGTCCGACGCTGGCTCTCAGGTTCACTTCAAAGCTATGCGTAAGCTTGCAAGCGAGCATCCCTCCGAAGTAGTCGGAGAAGAGATCCGTCAGCTTTACAGCTGGAACGGCGAGGACAAGCTCATAAACAACTAATAAGAGCATATCACCAAGATATAACTTTCAGACAGAAGGCTTGCGGTGCTTCGTAAAATCGGGCATCGCAACGCTTTCTTGCTTATAAAGAAAGGAGCGGTCACACTATGATCAGTGACGCTATAAAGAAGGGTGCGCAGAATGCACCTCACCGCGCGCTTTACCATGCGCTCGGTATGACAGATGAAGAAATAAACCGTCCTCTCGTCGGAATCGTAAGCTCATACAACGAGATCGTACCCGGACATACCAACATTGACAAGGTCGTTGAGGCTGTCCGTATCGGTGTCGCTATGGCAGGCGGCACACCTGTTGTATTCCCTGCGATCGCAGTATGCGACGGTATTGCTATGGGACATAAGGGAATGAAATATTCTCTTGTTACCCGCGATCTTATCGCAGATTCTACCGAAGCTATGGCTATGGCTCACGGTTTTGATGCTCTTGTTATGGTTCCCAACTGTGATAAAAACGTGCCCGGTCTGCTTATGGCTGCTGCACGTCTGAATATTCCTACGGTGTTTGTCAGCGGCGGACCTATGCTCGCCGGACATGTTGACGGCGCTAAAACAAGCTTTTCATCGATCTCAGAAGCGGTCGGACAGTATAACGCCGGACTTATTTCGCTTGAAAAGCTTCAGGAATACGAATGCAAGACATGTCCGACATGCGGCTCATGCTCGGGAATGTATACTGCAAACTCGATGAACTGCCTTACAGAGGCGCTCGGTATGGGACTTCGCGGAAACGGAACTATCCCTGCAGTATATTCACGCCGCATAGAGCTTGCAAAGCATGCCGGAATGACTGTCATGGAACTTCTGAAAAAAGATATCCGTCCCCGCGATATCATGACACGCGAGGCATTCTACAATGCACTTACAGTTGATATGGCGCTCGGCTGCTCAACAAACAGCATGCTGCATCTTCCCGCAATTGCTCATGAATGCGGAATAGATATCAACCTCAGCATTGCAAATACTATCAGCGCAAAAACGCCGAATCTCTGCCATCTCGCACCGGCAGGACGCACCTATATCGAAGAGCTTGACGAAGCCGGCGGAGTTTACGCGGTAATGAACGAGCTTTCTAAGAAGCAGCTTCTCAATACCGAATGTATAACCGTAACCGGAAAAACTGTCGGCGAGAACATTGCTTCAGCTGTCAACCTCAACACAAACGTAATCCGTCCGATAGACAATCCGTACAGTGAAACCGGAGGAATCGCCGTTCTCCGCGGAAATCTCGCACCCGACGGCAGCGTTGTAAAGCGCTCTGCGGTAGCGCCCGAAATGCTTGTACATGAAGGCCCCGCAAGAGTTTTCGAATGCGAAGAAGATGCACAGGCAGCTATCAACGCAGGAAAAATAAAACCCGGAGACGTTGTTGTTATCAGATATGAAGGACCGAAAGGCGGTCCCGGAATGCGCGAAATGCTCAATCCTACCTCCGCTATTATGGGAATGGGACTCGGAAGCAGCGTTGCTCTTATTACAGACGGACGTTTCAGCGGTGCGTCCAGAGGCGCTTCCATTGGACATGTTTCACCGGAGGCAGCAGTAGGCGGTCCTATCGCCCTTGTTGAGGAAGGTGATATCATCAGCATCAATATTCCGGAACTGAAACTGGAACTGAAGGTTTCTGATGAAGAGCTTGCAGCAAGAAAAGCAAAATGGCAGCCGAGAGAGCCGAAGGTTACAACCGGATACTTGGCAAGATATGCAGCAATGGTTACTTCCGGAAACCGCGGTGCGATCCTTGAGGTTCCGAAAGCAAAATAATAAGATTCTTATCCGGACATGTGAATGGAATTATGGTTCATGAAAGTATGGTACTTTCATAGCAAATGTCCGGGATTTTTACAGTATAATATACCAGGAGGAAACAAAATTGCAGCTTACAGGAGCGGAGATCATCATAGAATGTTTGCTAGAGCAAAGCGTGGATACCGTTTTCGGATATCCAGGCGGAGCTATTCTGAATGTTTATGACGCCCTTTACCAATACAGTGATAAAATCAAACATGTACTTACTTCCCATGAGCAGGGAGCTTCCCACGCAGCAGACGGTTACGCCCGTGCAACAGGAAAGGTCGGCGTGTGTCTGGCAACTTCCGGCCCAGGTGCAACCAACCTGGTAACCGGAATTGCCACCGCGTGTATGGACTCTGTTCCTGTGGTAGCAATTACCTGTAATGTTGGAACTGCCCTTCTTGGAAAGGATTCCTTCCAGGAAGTTGATATCGCAGGCATTGTAATGCCTGTGACAAAACACAGCTATATTGTCAAAGATGTAACAAAACTTGCAGACACCATCCGCAAAGCTTTTATCATCGCAAAAAGCGGTCGCCCTGGTCCGGTACTTGTAGATGTGCCCAAGGACGTAACCGCAGCAAAATGTGAATATATCCGTCACACCATCACAGCCGTAGAGCCGAAGGTTGACACCATCCGTCCGGAGGACGTGGATACAGCAGCCCAGATGATCGCAGCAGCGAAAAAGCCATTTATTTTTGTTGGCGGCGGTGCTGTGATCGCAGATGCATCCGAAGAAGTCCGTGCACTTGCCCACAAGATCCAGGCTCCGGTCTGTGACAGCCTTATGGGAAAAGGGGCTTTTTCCGGAGAGGATGAGCTTTACACAGGTCCGGTTGGAATGCATGGAACCAAAACTTCCAACTACGCAATGTGCGAGTGTGACCTTCTGATCACTCTTGGTGCACGCTTCAGCGACCGTGTGACAGGAGATACAAAGACCTTCGCGCCGAAGGCAAAGATTCTGCAGATCGATGTAGATGCAGCGGAGATCAACAAGAATATTGCAGTTGATGCCTCCGTGATCGGAGATCTGAGGGAAGTGCTGAAGCTTCTCCTTGAGAAAATCCCGGAGAAGCGTCATGATGAGTGGGTACAGCATATTCAGAATATGAAAGCTAAGTATCCGCTGAATTATGATCATTCACAGCTGACAGGACCCTACGTGATCCAGAAGCTTTATGAACTGACTGGTGGAGATGCAATCATTTCCACAGATGTAGGACAGCACCAGATGTGGGCGGCCCAGTATTTCAAATTTAAGGAGCCGAGAACCTTCCTGACATCAGGAGGGCTTGGTACCATGGGTTACGGCCTTGGCGCAGCAATCGGTGCCAAATGCGGATGCCCAGATAAAGTTGTTGTAAATATCGCAGGAGATGGCTGTTTCCGTATGAATATGAACGAGATTGCAACTG
>CALGZV010000416.1 GCA_937934385.1 uncultured Clostridia bacterium
ATATCCGCCGTCCGGCTGGCGCACCGTTTTATGCTCCGCAAGAATAAATTCATCGGCAAGCGAAGCCGAAAATGTAACATTTCCGCTGAGTTTTACAGAACGGATATATTTAGCATACAAACCGCCGATAAGAAGCGCCGCGGCAAGGACTGCAGCCGTCACAAATACCGTCCTGTATCTTTTTCTTTTTTCCATGCCGACACCTCTTCTCTTTCTGCGTAAATTTTCCGGAAGTTTTAATAAGAACCCGACCCACCGGGCACAATCAAAGATTGCGGGCGGGTCCCCCGGAACCTTGTTGCTTTAGGGTAACAGCCCGACCTGTCGGGCGCAACCACAGCTTGTGGGCGGATGCCCAGAAACATTATTGTTTCAGGGTAATTGAGCAACGCCCCGTCACCGGGCATTTTCAGCGGGAGACACATCTCACACTGAAAAGATCAAGCGGAACCCGCACCTATAAAGACGGGAACATCTCGGTTTAATTATAAGATCTTCCGCTAATCTATCTGAACAAACTTTACAGCCGCTTCGAATCCGATATTCGTACTGTAGCTTCCGTCGGCGGCTTCACTGATATAATTCTGCCAGTCCGCCGAAAAACTGATCACAGCCGTTTTTTCACTATTGACAGCAAGGCTTCCCGCCTTATCAAACGTCAGCGTTTTTCCGTCATCCGACTCTACCGGAGCCGTTCCGTCCATCGTCACCGACGCCCATGACGGAAGCTGACGGTCGAGCGTAAGCGTTACTGTATAGTTTACGGCTGTTTCCGAGTCATTTGTAAGCAGCAGCCTATATTCGCCGCTTTGTTCCTCGGTAACGGTAAAGGATTCTTTATCGGCCACTGCACCGACGCTGAAACGGGCAACTCTCGCTGACTGACCGGAAGCGTTTGCGGCGGTATACTTTGCAAGAAGTCCGGAGAGCAGATATGCCGTGACAAGCACAAGCATAAGCAGCGTCGACGTTACTTTGAATATTATTCCGCCGAAAGCAGTTCTGCTTTTATTCATTCTGCTCTCCTCCTTTCCTTGCTGTTTTACATTTTTTCTTTCGATGTGCTTCTGCTATATTCAGGACATGAGATAATGTACCTGCCGGATACCGGGCAGACTGCGATTCTCCGATTACCGACCGGATACCAAACAGACTGCAAGTCCCGGCTTGCCGACCTGATATCGGGCATAAGTGCAAGGTCTCGGCTTACCGACTGTATACAGAGCAGATCTGCGCACTTAACTGTGCAGCCTTACGATACAAAGCGGTCGGCAGACCGTCATTCGCCGCGCAGCCGCCGTATCTCGGCTTTTATTGCCTCAAGCTCCGCATCGTCACGCGCCTTTTCTTGGCGGTACGAACGCCCGAGCAGCAAAAACACCGCCGCAAGTATTATAACTACTCCGATAGGAGTCCTTATTCCGCGGACTGCAAGGCCGATCTTCGGGAGCTTCAGGACAAGCTTTCCTTTTATCGCTTCTACCGGGATCGGTTCGTCGGGAATATTGTTCGCCGTTCCCTGTGTGACAGCCGTCACACCGTCGGTCTCGATTATCTTATGAATTATCAGATCGCCCTGCGACTGATAAACTACGGTATCGCCTGTTTCGTATGAGTCCGACTTTGCAATTATAACAAGATCGTTCACAGACAGCTCGGGCTCCATACTGCCCGAAAGCACAACGCTCATACCGAAGCCAAACGGCATCGGCATCGCATTGCCCGCCAGTCTTTCGGCGTTCCACCTGTATACGCTGAGACCGATAATAAGACTTATAAGTACAAACAGCAGTATACGTGCGGCGCCCCTGCGTTTCTTCCCACCGGATGCATAGATTTCTTTTGCGTCTGTTCCGTCCGCGTTTTTTCCCGCCGGGGCAGAGATCTCTTTTGCGCCTGTTCCGTCCGAATTTTTTCCCGCAGACGCGGGATTTTGATTTACGGGCGTACCGTCCGCTCCCGAGTCGCCGCCGCAGGACTCGTTATTTATACCATATTCAGAATCAGACATCAGCGCCGCCCTTTTGCTTTCTGAGCGAGATCAGAAGCAAAATAAACACAGCTCCCGAAACAGCCATTACACCGCTGAGAAGCGCAGAATTATCCCCCGTCTGCGGTATACCGCCGGGCTCGTTCGGATCGGAGCTTGCTTCCGCCGACACATTGATCGTTACGGTCAGGACAAGATCTCTGTCGACCGCAAGATCGCCGAGCATCGTGTCGAATGCATCGTCTCCCCATTCGTACGGCCACTGCCACTCTATCGTATACGCCGTATAATGTCCTGCCGCCAGTGACGCGCTCTCCGAAAATGTACCGAGACTCTCGAAATCCGCCCAGCTATCGGCTCCGCCGATCAGATAACGTCCGGTATAGTCGCTCAGACGCAGCTTAAGCGGTATATCAAAGCTGTTCTGTCCGTCCGACAAAACGGCGGTTGCGGATACGCGATATGCTATCGAGACATTACCCGTATTCGTAAGGTTAAAGGTATAGTCGTTTTCAGTTCCCGGAGCTACGATCTCCTGACCGTGCGCTCCGACGGCGGTCATCACATGCTCGCCGTTTTCATAGCTGACGCGGAAAAGCTCGATATCGGTCTGCTTTCCCCATATTTTATCGCTGTCGGAAGCCTGAAAACCTGGACGCGCAGGTCTTCCGTCAGATGTCTGACCGCCGCCGGAATTCTGACCGCCGTTTTCCGTCTGTCCGTTATTTACGG
>CALGZV010000417.1 GCA_937934385.1 uncultured Clostridia bacterium
AATATATATGAAATACATCTCGGTTCGTGGAAAACACGTGACGGACAGTCCGTTTCGGATGGAGAGCATTATCTGAACTACAGAGAAATTGCGGATGAACTTTCCGAATACATAAAAGATATGGGATATACTCATATAGAATTGCTTCCCATAATGGAGCATCCTTACGACGGCTCGTGGGGATATCAGATATGCGGATACTATGCCCCGACCTCCAGATTCGGATCTCCGGAGGATTTTGCATATTTTGTTGATAAAATGCACAATGCGGGAATAGGCGTGATACTTGACTGGGTTCCGGCACACTTTCCTAAAGACAGACACGGACTTTATGAATTCGACGGAGCGCCTCTGTATGAATATCAGGGAGTTGACCGTATGGAGCATCGGAGTTGGGGAACCAGATGCTTTGATGTGGGAAGAGAAGAGGTGCAGAGTTTTCTTATATCAAATGCGCTGTTTTGGATGAGGGTATATCATATTGACGGATTGCGGATCGACGCCGTCGCCTCCATGCTTTATTTAGATTACGACCGAAAACCGGGAGAATGGATTCCTAACCGTGAGGGCAATAATCATAATCTTGAAGCGGTGTCATTTTTCAGGAAACTAAATACAGCAGTTTTTGCTGAATTCCCGGACATGCTTATGATTGCTGAGGAATCGACTGCATGGCCGTTGATTACAAAACCGGTAAACGAAGGCGGACTCGGGTTTAATTTTAAGTGGAATATGGGCTTTGCAAACGATATGTTCGAATATGTCTCGATGGATCCTATATACAGGCAGTTTCATCATGAAAAGCTTACTTTTCCTCTTATGTATGCTTTTTCTGAGAACTTTGTGCTTCCGGTATCTCATGATGAAGTAGTTCACGGAAAGAAGTCGCTTATAGAGAAGATGTACGGAAGCTATGATGAAAAATTTGCAATGATGCGGGCTTACATAATGTTTATGATGACACTGCCGGGTAAGAAACTGTTTTTTATGGGAACGGAGTTTGCTCAGTTCCGTGAGTGGGATTTCTCAAATCAGCTTGAATGGTTTATGCTTAAATATCCCCGTCATACAGAGATGCAGAGATACGTAAAAGCGCTTAACAGGCTTTATCTTGAAAGGCCGGAGCTTTGGGAAATCGACGATTCATGGGAGGGCTTCAGGTGGCTTGAAGCCGACCGGTCGTCAGATAATACCGTGATCTTTGAGAGATATGATTCCTCCGGCAGATCAGTTACTGTAATAATAAATTTTTCACCGAACAAAAGAGAAAACTATGAATATCCGATAGATAAACAGGGAAAATACATGATCATAATGAATTCGGACAAATACAAATTCGGAGGAACCAATACATTAGATACAGATTTTATAAAGACCTTTCCGAGGAAAATGCCTGATGGAAGCGGAAAACATATTATGAAATTTAATCTTCCGGCATATACCGGCATAATTATGAAAAAAATTCCGAATAATTTTGTTCATGATAAAAAATGTGATATCAAAAAGCCGACTTGATAAATAAGCTTAAATAAGCCGAAAAGAATGGAGAAATAAAATGTACAGAAAAACGGAATGTATTGCAATGATTCTTGCGGGCGGACAGGGCAGCAGGCTGTACGCACTTACAGAGAATACTGCAAAACCGGCGGTTCCTTTCGGAGGAAAGTACAGAATTATAGATTTTCCGATGTCAAACTGTGTGAATTCAGGTATATATACAGTAGGCGTACTTACACAATATCAGCCTCTTGTACTTAATGAATATATAGGAAACGGCAGCCCGTGGGATCTTGACCGTGTTCAGAGCGGTGTTACTATTCTTCCTCCGTATCAGGCCAAGGAGGTTGCGGAATGGTACAGAGGTACCGCCAATGCTATATATCAAAATCTTGCATTTATAAACCGATATAATCCGGATTACGTATTGATACTTTCCGGAGATCATATTTATAAAATGGACTACGGTAAGATGCTTGAAGTGCACAAAAAAACAGGTGCCGACGCGACGATAGCGGTTCTTAATGTTCCTTTTACCGAAGCAAACCGCTTCGGAATAATGAGTACTGACAGCAAATCAAGAATAACGGAATTTGAAGAGAAGCCGATATATCCGAAAAGTACAAAAGCATCAATGGGAATATATGTTTTCTCAAGAGCTGTTCTCGAAAAGTATCTGATCCGCGACGAAGCAGATATTGAATCAGATAATGATTTCGGAAAAAATATTATTCCGTCAATGCTTCGGGACGGGCTTAATTTGTATGCATATCCTTTTGATGGATACTGGAAGGATGTCGGAACTATACAGAGCTTATGGGAAGCCAATATGGATCTGCTCGGGAAGTCTCCTGCATTTAATCTGCGCGATCCGGCGTTCCGAATATATTCAAGAACCGAAGCAAGACCTCCTCACAGAATCGGAAATCATGGCAGACTTATAAATTCAATTGTGACAGAGGGCTGCAATATAAACGGAACTGTGGAGAATTGTGTTCTTTCCAGCGGAGTCAGAATATGCGAAGGCGCATATATTAAGGATTCAGTTTTAATGGAGGATGTAATAATAGGTAAGGATTGTACAGTCGATTACAGTATAATCGACTGCGGTGTAGAACTCGGCGAAGGATGTACTGTCGGAAAACCCAGAGATAAGAGCTGCGGAGTAACGGTAATTGCCGGAGGTATGAAGCTTGACTCGGGAACAAAGATTGCCGACGGAGCAATTGCGGATAAAGAATATCGTAT
>CALGZV010000418.1 GCA_937934385.1 uncultured Clostridia bacterium
TGAGGTCGAGACCGACTACTATAACTTCCAGGCGCTCAATACTCCGGAAAACCATCCTGCACGCGACACTCAGGATACCTTTTATATTACAGATAACATCCTGCTTCGCTCTCAGACGTCGTCAGTTCAGGTACACGCAATGGAGCGTGCCGGCAAGCCGCCTATCCGTGTTGTTTCGCCCGGACGCGTTTACCGTTCAGATGCTGTTGACGCAACTCATTCGCCCATGTTTCACCAGCTCGAAGGTCTTGTCGTTGATAAGGATATAACGATGGGAGACCTCAAAGGTACTCTTGAAATATTCGCACGCAGAATGTTCGGAGACGAAACAAAGATACGCTTCCGTCCCCATCACTTCCCGTTTACAGAGCCGTCGGCAGAGATCGACATATCCTGCTTTATGTGCGGCGGAAAAGGCTGCAAAGTATGTAAAGGCGAAGGCTGGATCGAAATACTCGGAGCCGGAATGGTTCACCCGAACGTCCTGCGCTGCTCAGGAATCGATCCCGATGTATATTCAGGCTTTGCTTTCGGTATGGGTATTGAAAGAATCGCTATGAAGCGCTATGCGATCGACGATATGCGTCTGCTTTATGAGAACGACCTGCGCTTCCTGCGTCAGTTCTGATTGAAGGAGGAATGAATCATGAATCTGCCTATCTCATGGCTTAACGAATTTGTAGACGTTTCCGATATTGATATAAAAGATTACTGCGCGCGCATGACCGATACCGGATCAAAGGTAGAGGGATATGAAACACTCGGTTCGGATATTGAAAACATATGCGTCGGAAAAATTCTCTCTGTTGTACGTCACCCCGGCGCGGACAAGCTTGTGATCTGCTCTGTCGACGTAGGAGAAGCTGAGCCGCGTCAGATCGTAACAGCTGCCACCAATGTATACGAAGGAGCGTTTGTTCCCGTCGCCAAAGCACCTGCTAAGGTAGCAGGCGGAACGGCGATAAAAAAAGGCAAGCTTCGCGGAGAAGTATCCGACGGAATGTTCTGCTCTATTGAGGAACTCGGTCTGACACTTCACGATATGCCTTATGCCGTCGAGGACGGAATACTTATTCTTAACGACGATCCGACACTCGGCGAATACAAACCCGGCGACGATATAAAAGACGTTATAGGCTTTGCCGATGACGTTGTAGAATTTGAGATCACACCCAACCGTCCCGACTGCCTCTCGGTGATCGGAATGGCACGTGAAACCGCCGCTTCATATGAAAGAAAAGCATCTTACCATACACCGGTACTCCGTAATCAGTGCGGCGGTGATGACATTTCAAAATATCTCTCGGTCACTGTTAAAAACAGCGAGCTTTGCCCGCGCTATACCGCAAAGGTGCTTAAAAATGTAAAAATCGCGCCCTCTCCGCTGTGGATGCGTATGCGTCTCCGCGCCGCAGGAGTAAGACCTATAAATAACATCGTCGATATAACAAACTATGTCATGCTCGAATACGGTCAGCCCATGCATGCATTTGATTACGCATGTCTCGGCGGAAGCAGCATTATAGTACGCGAAGCAGCAGATGGGGAAGAATTCCGTTCTCTCGACGATATCGATCATACGCTTAAAGCCGGAATGCTCGTCATAGCAGACGAAAAAAAGCCGGTAGCTCTTGCAGGCGTAATGGGCGGAGCAAACAGCGAAATAAAAGACACTACATCTGTAGTTGTATTTGAGTCCGCTAACTTCATGGGAAGCTCTGTACGCATTACATCGCGCGCACTCGGAATGAGAACCGAAAGCTCCGGCCGCTATGAAAAAGGACTTGACAGTGAAATGACCGTAGCCGCGATAGAAAGAGCGTGCGAGCTTGCGCAGATGCTCGGTGCAGGTGAGGTTGTAGACGGAATGATCGACGTCCGCGAATCGGAAAAGCCTGTTGCAACGGTAAAATTCGAGCCTGAACGCATTAACCATTTTCTCGGAATGAATATTCCCGCAGAAAAAATGAAAAACATCCTTGAGAGTCTGCTCTTTAAAGTTGACGGAGATACCGTGACCGTTCCGTCATGGCGTGACGATGTGCGCTGCATGAACGATATAGCGGAAGAAGTTATCCGTATCTGGGGATATAACGAGATTGAATCCACAAGCTTCCGTTCAGATGTAAAAACAGGAGAATATACACCGAGAAAAGCTTACTCGATACGGCTCAGCAAGCTCCTCTGCTCGCTCGGATGCTGGGAGACATGTACTTTCTCGTTCATCAGTCCCAAATATTACGATAAGATCCATATGCCGGAGAACGATCCGAGAAGAGATTCGGTCGTAATACGCAATCCGCTCGGCGAAGACACAAGCGTTATGCGTACCGTACTGCTCCCCTCTGTACTTGAAGCGCTCGCCCGCAACAACAATAATCACACCGAGGATACGGCTCTCTACGAGACAGCACCAGTATATATCCCAAATGAAGATAAATCCGTTCAACCGTCTGAGCCTCTTCAAACTGCAGTTGCATTCTACGGCGGAGACTTTTACTTCATGAAAGGCATTGTTGAAACTGTTTTATCCGACGCAGGCATAAAGAATTATACCTGCCGCTCCAATGCTTCCGATCCCACATATCATCCCGGACGCTGCGCAGATATGGTTCTCACCGACGGAAGCGTTATCGCGACATTCGGCGAACTCCATCCCGCGGTTGCACAGAACTACGGTTTTTACAAAGCTGTATATGCAGCAGTGATAGACACAGAAAAGCTTGCTGCAATCGCAAACTTTGATCACAGCTATAAAGCTATCCCGAAATATCCGGCAGTTTCGCGCGACTTCGCATTCCTCTGCAACGCGGACACGGAAGCAGGCTCTATAGAAGCTGTAATATCACGCGCCGGAGGAAAGCTTGTCGAAAAGATCGATCTTTTCGATGTATACCGCGGAGAAAAACTCGGTGCCGGAAAGAAGAGTCTTGCATTCAACGTATCTCTCCGCGCAGCCGATCATACTCTTACCGATGAGGAAGCCGATAAAACAGCGGCGAAAATACTTGAACTTGTAGAAAAAGAACTCGGCTTCAGGCTGAGAGAAATATGATGGCTGTATAATTGCGCACATATACAGCAAGCCGCCCGCGGTTGATACCACCGCAGGCGGCTGTTTTCTATATTTTCTGTCTTTTCAAAATGACCAATTTAAGACTCGAGCTGGCGTGAAAGAAATCCCGCAGCTGTCTGAATAAGCTTCGCCTCAAGGTCACCGCCTATTTTCGATGACGTTTCGCTTTCCGGTATAAGAGAAACAACGCTTCCCGTTATATCGCCTTCAGTTATTATAGGCATTACAGCCGAAACATAGTATCCGCTGTTCTGATCGTCAGTAACATAAACACGCGCGCCCTTACCGTCGTATGAATAAAAAGACCGCGCATTTATAAGACTGTCAAGCTCACCGGAAAGAGCCTTGTCAGAAAAATCCTTCTTCGGAATACCTGACACAGCGATAACTGCGTCTCTGTCCGTAATAGCTACATACAGCCCGCATGTTTTATGCAATGTTTCAGCATATTGGGCTGCAAAAGCGTTCAGCTCTCCTATAGGTGAATATTTTTTAAATATAACCTCACCTTCGCGGTCGGTATATATTTCAAGAGGATCTCCCTCTCTTATACGCATAGTTCTTCTGATTTCCTTCGGAATAACTACTCTTCCGAGATCATCTATTCTCCTTACAATTCCTGTTGCCTTCATTGTATTTTATTTCTCCTTTATTCTCCCGCCTCAGCGGATTCATCCGATATCCGCGGCGAAAATATACTTTTATTTATTCCGCATATTCATTATTCGCATATTAATCAAATTTATACCTGAAATGAGCCTTTACATATCGGAATTTATAGTATATAATATTTATTTGATAATTATATTTTAAATATCACGTTTTTATCTGATAAATCAAAAAGGAATATTTAAATGCGTAAACCAAATAAAAAAACATGTATTCCGGCCGCGCTGATTATTATCACAATTGCTGTCGGAAGCTATATTTTTTACAATTCATTTCAGTTAAGCGAATTTTCAAATGCACGAAGCGATTATATAATAAAGATAATAAGTCCGATACTCGATCCTCACGGAAAAATAAGTGCGTCGGTATGGAATAATGCGGTCCGAAAAGCAGCACACATGTTTGAGTACGCCTTGCTCGGAATATGTCTGGGATCTTTTGCATCTTATCTTTCATCAAAAAAAGGAAGAGCATATATATGCATGCCTCTTTTCATTTCCCTTTTTGCGGCAACAACCGACGAATACATACAGAGCTTTCGCGGAAGAACAAGTACTGTTAAAGATATTCTGATCGATTTTGCAGGCGCATGTATCGGTATGATCCTTGTTTTTCTGGCCGTATCGCTGTACAGATATTTCAGTAAAAAGAAAAAAAACAATTATACAGAAAAAAATCCGCCGCAGTAAAATCTCTGCGGCGGATTTAACTTTATATTCTATATAAGTATCTGATTATAATAATTGATTTGATGCTGAATTATTTGTGCAGTTCCTCTAGCAAACGTCTTCAACTGTATATCTTTTTCACCTGCAATATAAACGGTCATATAAGCTTTTCAAGGATCTCAGCTGCATTTGTATCCGGCTTTACTTTTGTCATCACTTCAGTAATATTTCCTTTTTCATCAATAATAAAAGTCGTACGTACAACTCCCATGCTCACCTTTCCGTAAAGCTTTTTTTCCTGCCATACACCGTATGCCTTGATCGCCTCAAGCTCCGGATCAGAGAGCAATATAAACGGAAGTCCGTGTTTCTCTGCAAATTTCTGATGCGAAGCCTGACTGTCCTTGCTTATACCTATAATCTCGACATCCCTCTGACGGAATTCGTCATATAAATTTGCAAATGCACATGCCTGACGTGTACATCCGGGCGTGTTATCTTTCGGATAAAAATAAATTACAACCTTTTTTCCGAGAAAATCCGACAGGGAAACTGCACACCCATCCTTATCACTCAAAGTAAAATCCGGTGCTTTCATACCCGACTCTAACATATTTAAATCTCCTTTATATTTTACAAATATGATCTGACTCCGGAACGTACTCAGTTACAGTCCGGAAACTGTTCAATTATATTATGCCTGATTATCCCGTTTTTGTCAATATTCGACGGTCAAATCGGTATAATATAAAAATAAAATAAGAACAAATTCCGTACTGCAAAATGAGCATGAACAATTTAAAAGCCTCCTTCATATTTCCATATTTTTCTCTCATATATTTTGTTAATACGCCAAAAGAAGGAACCACATCATTATGCATACAAAAATCCGGATCCCTACCGCAACCGTAATATTTTTCGCCGTATGGATCGTCGCTGTACCCGATATAACCACTGTTCTGACCGTTTCGGCAGCCGCAGTTCATGAGATCGGCCACCTCGCGGCAGCACATGTACTCGGTGTAAATGTCGTGTCATTCACTGCACTTCCCTTCGGTGCAGATATACGCTTCGGCAGAGTACAGAACTACCGCGAAGAGCTTATCACCGCTTCGGCAGGTGCGATAGCAAATCTGACAGTCGCAGCATTATTGCTTCCTATGAGAAAACAGCATCCGTGGATAAATTTTTTCATATGTGCAAATACCGCACTTGCTGTTATAAACATGCTTCCCGTAAAGACATTCGACGGAGGCGGAGTTCTCAAAAGTATTTTACTTATGATTACAGACAGTAACACAGCTGTAAAAATATTCAGAGCCGTATCATCGGTCTTTCTTTTTTCAATGTGGATAATATCCGTTTACATGCTTTTTTCAGAGTGTTCCGGCTTCTCCCTTTTTGCCTTATGCTGTGCCGTTTTTTTATCATGTTTTTCCGAAAATGACTGATAAAATTTTGCGCATAAATATTTATTTACAATCAATCCCTTTCAAAGAAAACCGGAAAATTAACGAAGATTCCGAAGCTTTCACGAATATTTCATAAAAAAACATCAAATTTCACCTGAATATCGCAGTATATTCCGATTTTTCGCGCTTTTATAATGTTTTTTTCAAAATCTATTGCATTTTAATTCATTTTCTGCTACAATTCATCTGTAATATGAAAAAGCTGATATTATATCGAAAAAAGGCAACAAGAGGAAAATAATTAAAAAATGGAAAATGAAAAGAAAAAAATTATTGAACTCAAAAACATTCGTATGGATTTCAACGGCGAAAGCGTTCTGGATGGAATAAATCTCGATATCCATGACAAAGAATTCGTTACGCTTCTCGGCCCCTCCGGCTGCGGAAAAACAACAACGCTGCGTATTATAGGAGGATTTGTCACACCGAAATCCGGCGACGTTCTGTTCGACGGCAAACGGATTAACGACGTACCTCCGTATAAGCGTAATGTAAATACGGTATTCCAGAAGTATGCTCTTTTCCCGCATCTGAATGTTTTCGAAAATGTTGCATTCGGCCTCCGCCTGAAAAAAACTCCGGAAAAAGAAATTACAAACCGTGTTCATGAGATGCTTGAGCTTGTCGATCTGTGCGATTTCGGAAAGCGCAATGTTGCAAATCTTTCCGGAGGGCAGCAGCAGCGCGTTGCGATTGCAAGAGCGCTTGTGAATAAGCCCAAGGTACTTCTTCTCGACGAACCTCTCGGAGCCCTTGACCTTAAGCTCCGCAAGGACATGCAGATAGAACTCAAAAAAATA
>CALGZV010000419.1 GCA_937934385.1 uncultured Clostridia bacterium
AAATGTTTTTATATCAGGATCGATCCTGCGAATAAAATTATTTAACACTTCACATACAGGCTGTTCGGTTTCATAATGCCCGGCATCAATTACATGCAATCCCATGTCCGCAGCGTCGCACATTGAATGATATCCGGATTCTCCGGTTACAAGAATATCTGCTCCGTGTCTGGCTGCATCGCTGATATAATCTTTTCCGCTTCCGCCTACAACTGCAACCCGTTTGACAATTTTTTCGGAAGGTATAAACGAAACAGCGTCGCATCCGAGTGCTTTACAGACAAATTCAGCGTAATCATTTACCGGTATTTCAGCATGAACATCGCCGATAAGTCCAAGCTCTGAGGATAACAGTTCAGTGTTTCCGATGCGGAGCTTGGCTGCGAGTGCAGAATTTACCCCTCCGTCCAAAGCATCGAGTCTTGTATGGAAAGACAGTACGGAAATACCGTTTTTAACAAGAGTAATCAGCTTGGGAGAAACGAGAGAGCGAACCGGAGTAAAAATAAGCGGGTGATGCGTTACAATAACATCTGCTTTTATTTCTATAGCAGATTTGATTACAGAATCAGTCGCGTCAAGTGCTATAAGTGCCTTTTTTACCGTTTTTCCTGTATCGCATGACACCATTAAGCCGTCGTTATCCCAACTGCATGAAAGTTCACCGGGTATTTTTTTTTCGAGTGATTTATAAAGTTCTGAAAGTGTTATCATCTTTGTATTTTTTTATTTCTTCTGTGAAACGACCGGAAATTTGACTGTCGCCGATCATTTTATATAGATCACAGATTATATTTTTTTGTTTTTTGATAGTTTCCGAATATTTTTCTGCCTGAGAAGAATGAGCAATACCGTTTAGACTGTTTTTTATTCGCCTGAGTATTATAGAAATATACTCTTCAAACAGTTTATCACTGTGAAAATGTTCTTTTTTCCCGCTGATAAGCTCGGCATCAGTATACGAATCGTGAGATCCGGTAAATTCTGCCGATATGAGTGTATAAAGCTTTCCGTCTGATGCAAGCCTTTCTTCTGATATTGAAAAACCGTTTTTTATAAGTTCTTTTCTCAGAATGTCTGATTTCGTCATAGGCTGAAGTATCAGTCTGCATTTTTTCAATTTCAGAAAATCTGCTCCGGTAACTATACGGGCAATGAGTTCTCCTCCCATTCCTGCAATAACGACAACGTCGGGCGAAAACCGCTCGACGCCGTTTAAACCATCTGTGAGGAATGGTTTTATTTTATCACTGACACCGTATAATACAGCGTTTTTTACCGCTCTTTCAAGCGGCCCGGAATTAATATCTGTTACAATTGCTCTTTCAATTTTACTATTCAAAAGCATATAAATCGGAAGATAAGCGTGATCTGTTCCGATATCAGCAAGAATTTCCGCCTTTCCGACCATTTCTGACGCGCAGGAAAGTCGTTTACTTAAAGTTAGGCTCAAATCCGTTCCCTTTTCAGCTATTATGCTTCTTTTGCTTCGAGAAACGCATTGATCTTCGCGATAAGCTCATCAGCGTCTGTTCCGTGAACATCACATGCATCTTCAATCGATTCTCCTCTTGATGCAGGGCATCCGAGGCAGTGCATTCCTATATCAATAAAAAACTGTGCTGTTTCAATATCATTATCGATA
>CALGZV010000420.1 GCA_937934385.1 uncultured Clostridia bacterium
AGACACCAACAGGAGTAATACCGGAATCTCTATCAACTGTAACAGAAACTACAACACCGTCTGACGGTGTATCAGAAGCAGCAAAAGAAACGACTGAAAGCGCGCATGCGCTGGCTGCAGCGAGCAGCAAAGCGCCCGCACGCTTTAAAATCACCAATATCGGCGCTTTCGATCGCAACTGAACAACCCCCTAAATAATACTCCAAGGAACAAAAGCAAGCAAATACCAACTACAGACCAAGACTGTATAATTGTATCAACAGGCTTAACGTCCATTATACCAATACCTAAATTAGAATAGACATAATATTCGTTACTATAAGAATAATCAAAGGAATCAACCACATGAGAAGAAATATTATAATAATTTCCAGAATATGAAGAGTTAGTTCTCGTAATATCATACTGAGTTATATCTCCGTGAAGAGGATTTACAAGCATTGAATACTTATATTGATCTGTTTGAAATATAATATACTCATCAAGCGGAGAAAGCTTAGAATAAAATAAATTAAGCGCAGCTGAAGGAATAGAAGAATAAGAAGAATTATACTGAATCATCAGAAACGCCCCCTAAAAGCTTGTATAACATGATCCCATATAATACCAACAACACAAAGAAGAAAAATATAGGGGAGAAACTGACCAAATCCATTAATAATATTTATCATGGATCCTCCTTAGGTGTAACAACCTCAAGAGTATTATACATACGCATACAACTAACTTTAGGAACATAAAAGCTAAACTTTGGAGGAGTATCCGGAGAATAATTTCCTTTATCGTCAAAGTCAGCACCATCTGCAACAGAATAAGGATAAAAAAGATTTAAAATAGGACGACGACAAGAATAAACCCATGTAGTTTGTTCACGAATACCCTTAGCAACTCTATTAAAACGCTGAGAAGTACCAAGAATAACACGACGGTTCTTTCGATTCTGACTCCAAACGGTAAGAGTAGAAACAGGCATTTTAGCAGACTCTAAAGAACTGAAAAGGGTATGTATTTCATCAATAACAAAAACTATACCATCTTGTCCGTTATGATATTTATCAAAATCTTCGATACCCTGATAAGGAATAGTAGGAACACCGTAAATATTAATATTAGAAACAATAATAATATCAGGAAAATCTTTAATCATTTGTTTAAGACAATGCATCATTAAAAGAGTCTTTCCGGATCCTTGCTGACCAGTAAAAAGCCAAAGACCGGAATAATTAAAATGATGATCGTCAATCAAAGAACGTTCGCGCAAAACGTCATTGACATTTTTTAAGCCCATTTTGGGCGATATAAAATAACCCATAGTAAGAAAGATTTATAAGGGGGCAAAGCCCCCATATAAATTAAAGACTGCCGGAACGCATAGCTTTCGCAACCTTGCGCGATATGAAGCGATAAGCAAACCAAGCAACAACAAGGCCGACAGTAATGCCAAGCGCAGCGACAATAATAGACGAAAGATTAGCAATACTAAAATCCGTCAAAGCACCTGTAATAGAACTAATAAAAGCAGATGTAGTCATAGCAGCATCTCCACCCATAATAAAAATCCTTTCATAAAATAAATATATTTCTATTCCTGCTCCGGAACAGGATCGAAACCAATAATTTTGTTTTGAAGCTTACCGTTCCACAAATAAGAATCTATTACAGCTTCATAAAACTTACCGCAATCATAAGAAACAAGATCATTAAGCCATACAGCAGAAACCGGTATAAAACCGAACTCTGATCGATCAGAAACAGCAGGAACAGAACAATAGATTATTGTCCGAACTTCTCCAGTCTCTTTTTTTGATACATGCTTATAACCATCAATTCGAACTATCATTTTTTCACCTCATCTATATTTTTAATCGAATGCGATTATACGACAGATCTATAGCAGAAATAGAAGATAAAGAGAGATCCTCTTCGACTATATATCTACTTAATTTTTGCTTATAAGAAAAGGCACGCCGCGCCGATGAAGGACAATCAAAATCTAACTTTTCAAATTCTTCATTTAAAAGGTTAATTAAACCTTTCTAACCATAACGAGCTACAAAAAGAGCAATACTAAATGCATTCTTTCGTATAGTACGCTCAATTGACTTAGAAACAGTTTTCATTTCCGTAAAAGGAGTATTTTACGGAATTTGTTCAATTTAAATCTGAATATTTGATATATAAGCCTACTTGTTTCCTCACATGACAGATAGGATATTGGAATATAAATTTTTATATCAGCATATATTTTATAAAAACAACAAAATACCGGGAGGTATCTATAAATGAAAAAAGATATAAAATACTCGTTTTTTTCGGTTGCCGCTGCAATTTCCACATCATTTGTTATAATAATTATATCAGCATTGGTTGCTTGCAAGTATGAAGATCCAAATGCAATAATATCCTTAACAGCTATTATTGCGTTAATTGGCGGATCACTCGTTTGTGGATTAACAAGCTCTAAACTATCAAACGGTATCTCCTTCACAACAATAATCGCCGGGATAATATACATAGGATTAATTATTACAGTATCAATCATATCAGAAGGCTTTTTAACACCAACTATGCAATTCGGAATTGGAAAAAAAATAATGTTATATACAATTTCTATTGCAATCACATTAATAAGTGCCCTTCTCACTAAGAAAAGAAAGAAAAAAAAGCGCTCTGCATCTTTGGTAAGGTCCAATATAAACCGAAAACTTCATTAAAATCAACACAGCTTGAATTCATAAAAAATTCAAGCTGTGTTGATTATTTAAGCGAAAAGAATTCAAATTTTTCATCTCTCAAAATAATATAACTATGATCCGAATCATTTTTGGGGATTGAAACAGATCCCGGATTAACACAAAGAATACCGCTTTTCATTTTATACATAGGAATATGCGTATGACCGCTCAGTATGACATCTCCTGGGTGAAGCTTAGGCATATTATCAGGACCGTATATATGTCCGTGAGTCATATATATACGGCGTTTGCCATTATCCGATATAACACCATAATCAGCCATTATAGGAAAATCAAGGACCATTTGATCCACCTCTGAATCGCAGTTTCCACGGATACAGAGCAATTTGTCTGATATGCTATTAAGCATATCTATAACACATTTCGGAGAGTACTCCTCAGGAATATCATTCCTAGGACCATGGTATAAAATATCACCTAAAAGAATAAGCATATCCGAATTTGAAGCTTTAAAAGCATCAAGCAGCTTACCGCAATACTTTGAAGAACCATGTATATCAGATGCAATCATATATTTCATAATAATATTCTGCCTTTCTTACTAAATTATAAAATTTTTAAGTCCGTGTACTTTTTATACACGGACTTAAACTGATAATAGTGTGTAAAAATCAGATCAGGAAAGCTTCGCAAGAATATTTTCCTTAAAAAATTCTGAAGTCTGATCAGGAACAACTGAAAAAATTTCATCATCAACGGAAACACAAACATCATTTTGGCAGTTTCCCATGCAAAATGTTCCGGATAGTTCTATTTTATCCGAAAGTTTGTATTCATCAATAAGCTTTTTTATACAGCTTACCACCTGATGCGAACCCTTAAGATGGCATGAACTGCCAATACATACAACGACTTTCATATGTTGGTATTTCCCTTCTATGTTATACATTTCAAACTGATATTTGTATTATACTAAATAATTAAAATAATACAACAAGGAATTGCGAAACAAGAACTACTGCTAAAAGTGCTATAGGATATGTTGCAGCATATGCCGAAGCAACATCTTCTGTTCCTGAAACATTTATAAGCGTTCCTAACGCAGGTGTAGACGTCATTCCTCCGGTAATAGACCCGAGGCTATTCAGCAAACTCAGTTTAAGTACGTATTTAGCAAAAATATATCCGATAATCATGGGAATAATAGTCATTGCCATGCCATACAGGAAGTAAACCGGCTTAAAGTACTTAACAAAGTTTGCTCCACCAGGAATACCTGCTCCGATCAGAAATACCATAAGTCCTAATTCACGAAATGTTTCAAGTACCTTTTTATTCGGCATAACATTTACAGAGCCGAAATGTGAGAAATGTCCGAAAATAAGTGATGCAATAAGCGCTCCGCCGGTTGTTGTCAGAGAAAATGTTGTTCCGCTTAAGCCTTTAGCAGAAAGCGGAATTTTTATTGCTCCGATAAATATTCCGATAATTGCAGCAGCAGCAAAAGCAGCAATTCCAAGCGGATCGATGTCAATTAGTTTACCCTTATATTCTTTCTTAGATCCAAGATCAACGGAAAGCAGTTTGGCGCGTTCCTTCTCCATGTTTGCTTTTGTGAACTTAGGTATAAGCTGAACAAAGAGAACAACACCGACAACTCCGAAAAGATAAGCAATTCCGTGTCCGACAGTTACGGCATTTTCATAGCTTTCGGCGAGTTCGGGAGTTGCTGCATAAACATTCATAACCGTCGACTTTGCAGCGGAAAATCCGGGTGTGCTTGTAAGCGCGCCGGAAAGTATTCCGTCAAGCATCGCAATAAACTCATGCGGATCACTTTCAGAACCTCTGCCTATAAAATAACATGCAACACAGGTAAGTCCGCCGGCAAGTATAATTATTACACCGAGCAAAATATAGGATTTAAAATTCTTTTTCAAATTCTTGAAAAAGTTAGGTCCTGCGATAAATCCAACTGCAGTAACGAAGAATATAAGACCTATATTCTCAACGATCTTCATCGCCTGGCTACCGTAATTTGCCATGCTGTCGCCTACTGTTATCGTAAGCGTTTCATTGATGTTAGCGAAAAAGAATGCACCGTACAGCAAGGCAATTATGAAAACCCCGGCTGTGCCAAGCGACACACCTTTTATTGTAATTCTTCCGAGAAGATA
>CALGZV010000421.1 GCA_937934385.1 uncultured Clostridia bacterium
TTGAATTCCTCCTTGAGGAACATTTCGCAAAGCGTGGTAGGAAGCTGATATATCAGACGTCCGATGCCGAGCTTCTCATAGCTGAGTATCGTCTTTTCAATGTCAAATACCTTTCCGACTTCAAGAGCAACCTGCGATTCCTTGTATGAGCTTGCAAGCTCCTTGACATGTTCTACGACCGTGCCTATTCCGATATTTACCTTCACAAAGAATTCCGAAAGACATGTATCCGCAATATTCTGAGCAATCGCTTCAATTTCCTCGGTATCCGCATTGTGAGACACTTCCTTGACAAGAACTACGTCGCGTTCGGTAACGGATATAACAAAATCGCGCTGCTTGTCCGGGAACAGACTCTGAACGATATCGTAAGGGAGAGTATCCGTTTTACCGAAGAAGCGTATAAGCATCGCAACACGGGACACCTCTGTAGAAAAATGCATCTCTTTGGATTTTATATATATATCGCTCGGCATTATATTGTCAAGGATAACATTCTTGACAAATGCGCATCTGTCATACTTTTCATCATAAAGATGCTTTATCTGGGCAAACGAAACCGAAAGAATCGCAAGAATCTTATCAGCAGATCTGTCTTCACCCTCAACAAAGAGTATATACTCAGGGTTTATACCTCCCTCAATATAACGGTATGTGCATCCTCCGCTCGTAAACGGTCCGTTTTCAACGCCGGCGGTTTCACGGATCCCGACTCTTGTTTCTCCTATTTTTCCAAGTTCGCTGCATGCAATAATGACATCGTTGTCATCCAACACACCGATAATTCTGTCTCCGACAACATCCTTAAACTGATGAATTATCGTTTGAAACAATCTGTTTGACATGGCAAAAATGCCTCCTTTCAAACCTCTTCTGTATAATATCTCTTTGCTGTATTTGCTGAATACTTTTTTTAAATATCCGTATATATCGCAAATATACCAATATACGATTATTTTACACTATTTTAAACAGAATTTCAATACCTTTTTATGATTTTTAACAGTCATAAAAAGGTTTTTTAATGATTTACGGAGGTTTTTTCCTGAAAATGTAAATAAAAAAAGCTTTTTATATATCAAATAATTATTTTAATTTTGCTTTTATTTCTTTTTAAAGATAATGAATTTACTGAAAAAATAATTTGATATTACAACCAAAACCTGTGCTATAAGCTTACATATAAATTCATTTGCACCGAGAAAACGTACCCCGACAGACATAATAACAACTTCCATTCCCAGCGAGAGAACTCTCATTCCGGTAAAAGTAATAAACTGAGCTATACCTCTTCTTCCGTCCGATACTTTTTCCGGCTCTGTACCTGATCTGCCTGCCGTGTCTCTGAACACAAAAATTTTGTTTACAAAAAAAGCAAATATAACGGCTGCACACCATGCGGCAACAGTTCTGATCTCAAGAAACTTCTCTCCGCGCAAAACAAATCCGGACAGATACTGAACAATAAAATTAACAACAGTCGTAAGACCGCCGCATATCACATATACGATCAGTTCACGGTATTTTTCAAAAAGCGATTTTATTTTATTTATCATTATCAGTTAACGTTCCTTTCTGTTCAATCACAGTGTTCAGAAGAATTTTCACGGTACTCATCAATAAATTTATTATATACATCTGCCGCTCCGAGAAGATTTATAGCTTCAAGCAGCGCTCCT
>CALGZV010000422.1 GCA_937934385.1 uncultured Clostridia bacterium
TTTAATAATAAAACATTTTCTCTGAATAAAGAGATATTTATATGGAAAATAGTGGAAAATATACAATCTAATTTAAACAGTTAGGAAAAAACAGTATTTTTCCGGAAAAAAATTAAATGATTTTTCTTGGCAAAAGGAAAAATAAGGCGGGAAATATTTTACATGTACAGAAAAAGTAAGAACCGGACTTTTGTAATAGATTTAAATTTACCGGCAGTATTCCGGAATGTTGTGATAAATCAGTAAAAAGCAGTACTTTCATGCCGTTCGTACTGCTTTGATTGATAAATAAATCTCGCGGTATATTGTATTGTCGGGACAACCCGGTTTCCGTCCGTAAAAAGCAGTTGCCGCCGGTATTCAACAGGAAAGTCCGGTTTACACAGACAGATGTATGTCTGCTTTATCTATGCCCGCAAAGTGCAGTATTCATATTTGTAAACTTTGGTTTTATGATCTGTCATGCGGCAGACACGGACATTTTACCGTTACAGCTTTTTATCTTTTCTTGTATTTCATCATAAAAGAGAATTTTACGGCTATACCTATAATCATACAAATAACCGTTGTCAGAATACCGAACATGGCAAGCTCGATAAGCGTTATGCCGAAGCTTCCGTGCATGCTCATACCGGCAAGCTCGCTTCCTTTTCCTCTGCGGCGAATGCCGAAGTGATCGTCGAATTTGGCGGTGATCTCAATAGGGCAGGAGTGCTTGTATTTTTTAAACATACGTGTGTATTTTTCAAATGTTTGTGCTGTTTGTTGCATCAATTTCATTTTTATTAATTCCTTTCCGTACTGATTTGTTTCTTTGTGGTAAGTATGTCCTGAATATATCCGTCATATTCAGACATAAATTACTTTGTAACAGACTATTTTTTACCGCTTTCTTTTTCGTCAGATCCGATGATAGTTTTTATCAGATAGTCGGAATATATGAGACTGGCACATACGAAGGTGAGTGTTTTTACAGTGCTGACAGCGATTTCAAGATTTGAATCTCCGTCCGGATTCTGACTGTTTTTTTCGGCATGCTTTAATATGCGTGCGGGAAGGTCGGAGTCTTCCGGAATAACCGTGCCCGAAACGTCAGATATGTCATATGCTCCGCTGACTCCGAAAACGCTGAGAAGCGAGCGTTCAAATTCGCTGCAGAACAAGTCGTAGCAGTCCTCCATCCCGAAGCTTTCAAGCATACGTTCTCTTATTGCGCGTATATCCGAGAGAGAGATGAACCGCTTAAACATGCATATTACAGTCAGATTTGCTACGTGACGGCGGTCATAGCGTTTGTTTACCGGAGCAGGAATCATTTTCTGCTTGACATAATTGTTTATCATTGTCGGAGTGATCAGCTTCTGATCGTTTCCCGGTGAAAATATATTCAGATTTTTTTCAAGAATACTGATAACCTGATCGATATAAAGTCCGATATCCGGAAGCTCGTTCCAGCGTGGACAGTGATAATTTATTATTTCTTCCGGAGAACACATTTTATATCACCTTTTCTTATTTTTTATATAAAAAGCATCTTATTTGTATATAATACTATCATAAAATGTCGGAGGCGTCAAGCATACTGAGAAACTTTTTAATATGATAAGCATACATACCGGAGACTGTTTTGAATAAATGTATTTTTTGTAAAGAAATAAAAAAACGGTTGACAGACATACCGGCAAGAGATATAATAGTTTTGAAAACCAGTTGTTACGTTTTTTAAAAACCAATCATAGGAGACGGTGAACAATGAATAAACACAGATATACCTTGCACAATGTGAGCAGATTTAATACAATAAATGAAATGATTAAACTTGCCTGCGCCGAGGCGGGCAGTAAGACGGCGTTCAGTTATAAATCAGGCGGTTCTGCAGTCAATGTTTCGTACAAAAAATTTACGGACGATACTTATGCGTTCAGACATGCACTTGCAGCTTACGGGATTAAAGACGGGGCGCATGCGGCGTGCTGCGGAGAGAGCAGATATGAATGGGCAACAGCTTATCTCGGAGTGCTTTGCAGTGACTGTGTGTTTGTTCCGGTCGACCGTGAGCTTCCGCCTCAGGATATGGTAAATGTACTTGTACACAGTGACAGCAGTGTTCTTTTCTGCTCCGATGCAGTCGAAAAAATAGTATCGGAGAACCTTGATAAGTTAGACGGAATAAAATATTTTATCTGCTTTGACAGAGATAAAATAAGTGAGGACGGACGTTTTATACCTTATAAAAATTTTATTACCGAGGGAAGAAGGCTGCTTGACGAAGCTGACGGGAAAGCGCCGGAGCTGCACCGCGATCCGTACGGACTCGGAATGCTCGTATATACCTCAGGTACTACCGGTATGCCTAAGGGCGTTATGCTGTCGGAACACGGAATCGTATGCTGTGTGTATTACGGGCTTCAGCTCTGTGAAGCGAAGGGAAAATGTCTGTCGGTACTTCCGTGGCATCACACATATGAGGCAGTCGGGATTCTTGCCGCGCTTCATTCCCATGTTACTATATGCATAAATGACAAGCTCCGCAATGTTATGAAGAACATTCAGTTTTTTAAGCCGACATATATGTATCTTGTTCCTGCATTTGCCGAAGTATTTTATAAAAAGATATGGCAGACGGCAGAGAAGAGCGGAAGTGCCGAAACACTCAGACGCGCTGTAAAACGCAGCAATTCGCTCCGTAAGGCAGGAATTGATATGAGGCGTGTTATATTCAGAAAAATACATTTGCAGTTCGGAGGAAATCTGCGCAAGATAGTATGCGGCGGCGCGCCGATGCGTCCGGAAATAGGAGATTTCTTTGATTCTATCGGAATCAAACCGGTTAACGGCTACGGTATAACCGAGTGTTCGCCTCTGGTCTCTGTCAGCCATGACGATTTCAACGACTGGACGACTGCGGGAGTTCCTCTCGCATGCGAGCGTGTGACGATAGATGATCCGGACGGCGACGGAAACGGTGAGATATGTGTACGCGGGGATACCGTAATGCTCGGATATTACAAGGATCCTGAACAGACTGCTCAGGTTCTTGAAGACGGAATGTTCCGTACGGGTGATTACGGAAATATAAATAAAAACGGTCAGATCACGGTTACCGGACGTAAAAAGAATCTTATTGTTCTTGACAACGGAAAAAATATATATCCTGAAGAGATTGAGGGATATATATTGACTGTCCCTTATGTACTTGAGGCAGTTGTCAGCGGCATTAAGGACGAGAGCGGATCCGAGATCGCGCTCTGTGCGGAAGTTTACCTTGACCGGGAGCTTCTTGCCGGATCGGGAGAGAGCGATCCTATCGAAACGCTGCGTAACGATATTAAAGTAGTTTTGTCCCCGCTCCCGTCATATAAGCGGATTGCCAAGATAATACTGCGTGACACCGAATTTGAAAAGACAACTTCAAAAAAGATAAAAAGAAATTACGCCCAAAACTGAATTTAAAATATAAAAAGCATCTGTGTCAGCAGATGCTTTTTCAGTTTTTCATCTGCCTTATCTGTATACGGTTTGCACGGAAAAGGCGGATAAAAATTTTTATATGGCTGTATTTATATATCTGAACGTATCAGTCGTGCAGCTCGGGACATTCGGAGTGGGATTTATATGCGGCAATATACTCTTTCATCCAGTCGTAGTATTTGCTTCCGTGACCGCCTTCCATAGGCTCGATATCGCGGCTGTATTCTTCCGAGTAGTTATCGACAAATTTGTTGTCCTCAAAGCGCTGGGCTATCCATTCATTCCACCATGTTATGGTAACTACCTTCGGTCTTGCTTCGAAAGCGTTCTGCCACTGATGCCAGAAAGTGCGTCCTCCCTCTCTGCCGAGCGCGTTTGAGGGATCGCTCATATAGCCTGCCTGGACAGCGGCGCATACGCAGATCTGTTCCGCTTTGCCGCGCCGGTCGTAATTCGGAGTATTTTCCTGCTGCAGGAATGACCATTCGCATTTTTTAGTGTTATAATTGTGTCCCCACATGTGTCTCCATGTTATTTTTGTATTATCCATCGGGAGACTTTGCGTTACAAGGACAAACGGTTTTTCGCTCCAGTATACCCAGCATTCCTCGTATTTTTCATTTGTAATAAACTCATCGTATATCGCGTTGACAATGTTCCAGTCCTCGTTATTTGTTTTGCACCACATTGCAACGTACGGAGTTTTAAGTCCCTCTGCGCGCATTTCAACAATCGTGTCAAGAAGTGCCGTACACGGATTTGATACCATGTTTTCCCATGTGGAATCCTTTTTCCAGTCCATGCTTACATTTGTGTTGTCGATAATTATGAAATCAATTCCTGCATCATAAAGCTGTGTCATGTGAGTGCGTATAACGTCCTTATCAGAACTGCTGTAGTAACCGAGAGCAGGTTTACCCCAGTAGTGGAACTCGTAGAGCGGTCCCCAGTTACTTTTTCCGTCGAGTATCTCGGCAATATTGTAAGGATTATCGCCGTATTTTTTTATTACCGGGTCAAACCATGTTGAATAGCATATTGATACAAGATCTTCTTTGTCCTTGATATCGTACAGCTCTTTTGGATTTTCTGAGTTATCTGTCATTTCTGTTTCTCCTTTTCCGGTTTCGGAACCGTAATTGCTTTCCTCCGGATCGCCGGGAGTGTCGCCGGAGCAGCCGGTCAGTAATGCCGACAGCATAACGGCTGTACAAGCAAATGCGGTAAATCGTGTCTTTTTCATTGAAGAGTCCTTTCAGCGGTCTTGCAGAGCTTTCCGCGGGTTATATCGGATATACGGAATATATTCGATTATGTAATAAATAAGGAATAAAAAAGCTTCCTCTGTCATATTTTACACCGACGGTATTATTGTGTCAAGATAAATTTTTTTATTTTTTATAATATATTGCTTTTATTACTTTTTGTATATTTGTATAAAATATAGCATTTTGTCGTATAAATAAAAAACTTGACAAAGAAAAATATATATTGTATAATTATAAAACAGTTCAGACTAAGGCAGTTAAAAATAACTGCATTTTTATATTATGTATAACATATTTTGTCTGCTGATTTTTCCTGCGAAATTTTTCC
>CALGZV010000423.1 GCA_937934385.1 uncultured Clostridia bacterium
TCGCTTTCGGATCTTGAATTCTCCGATCTCAGAAATTATCTGTCGGAATGCTTGCTGAATAATCCACATATGAGCGACAGTGAATACAGCGAGCTTATTGATATAGGAATAAAACACTATTATGGAGAATCATCGGCGAAAGCAGTCCGCAGATATATAGATCTTTTCAACGGTACGGTTTCAGCACGCGGAGAATGTTTTGACATATATTCCGAGCCTGATGAAATACTTCCGATAAGAAAAAACGGAGGCAGCGGCGCGCAGGCATATGATCTTACTTTTGCCTGTGCTGCTTATGATATATGGAACGAAGCATTTCCTTATAATGAAATACTCGGAAAATCAACATCGCTTTATTCGCGCTATCTTCACTACAGATATATGTCGTCTCCTGTATCGCATGCCAAAACGCAGTTTAACCTGTGGCTTGGTTCTGTGACGGATATGCAGGACAGAACAGAAATAATAAATGCCGTAATATCAGAAAATTGAAAATGTTATTTATGCGATTTCAGATTTATGAATAATGTGGGATATCAGTGTGATAAATTGTACAAATAATTTTTGTAAAATACTTGACTTTTGGGTATAGAATATGATATTATATAATACACGGCATGAGGCAATATTGTTTATTATATGAATTGTATAAATAAACAGTTTCAGAGGTTATTTCATTAAATTCGGTAGCTTTCATGGCAGAAAAGCTGTATTGTGGAGAAAGGAAGTTTAAAACTCTTTTTTGAATTTATTTTCAGATTTTTTCTGCGCATGAAAAAAAGTGCTGTTTTGCAATTTTGATGTTTTTTTATCAAAAAATATAAAAAAATTTTTCACAAAAACTATTGCAAAATTCGCAAAAAAAATGCATAATATAAGTGTGATCGGAGATATTGCTTCGGCAATAAAATTTCGTTCATTAACGTCGGGTTTAAACGACTATTAAATCAATGCATACTTTTTGTACACATTGATTTAAATAAAATAATATGAGGAGAATAAAAATGAAAAAGTTTAGCTTGTTTATGGCAGCGGTACTTTCTTCGGCAGCTTTAGTGGCTATGCCGTCGAATGCAGCAGTAAACGGCGAGGGAGTGCTTAAGTATACTCCCGTTATTGACGGTAAGATTGATGCCGCATATATGCAATCGGCGAATGTTACACATGATTTCCCTGCAGAGAGGGACAGCTCTAACTATTGGGGCAGCGGTAAATTTGAGTTTACTGATAGGGAAAAAGATGAAAAGGGAGATCCTTTGCCCGATAGCGTCGGACATGTTACTGCTTACGGTTGGGACATTCAGGCAACATCCTATTTCCTTTGGGACGATGAAAATTTGTATGTTGCTATAAGAATCGTTGACGATGACGTTACCGGTGTTTCAGATGCAAAGTACAATGAAGCTGTAGAAGATTATGAGGACTACGGCTTGTGGCTTACAGATGCAGTTGCTCCGTGCTTTACATTCAGAGGTATGAACTGCACGCTCAGAGTTGAAGCACTCGGACGTTTTGGCACGGCGTATGATTCTCCTGAAACTACAAACTGGATCGAGTGGGCTACATGGCACAATCAGCAGCCGAATAAAGACAACGGGCTTTACGTTGTTTCATATACAAATGACGGTTATATTGTTGAGATGAAGCTTCCTGTCAACGACACCACAAGAAGCAAGCTCATGAAAGACGGCGGAAGCTTCAGTTATGGTTTGTCTGTCTGCGATATTCCTACGAATTTCAAATATGGTATAGATCCTGCTCATAAGGACGAAGGCATTATAGAAGAAAACTTTAATTCGGAAGATTTTATGGTTTGGAATGACCTGGCTCAGTATGGCGGAGGAAAGTATAAATTGAAGCTTTCCGATGCAGCTCCTACAATTGATCCGAATGCAGACGCTTCGCAGGACACCGCTGCATCTGATAATACAAATAATCAGACACCTTCGAACAACAGTCCTAAGCCGGCTCCCGACGGCGGAAACAGCGCTGCTCAAACAAGCGATATAGGAATTGCAGCAGCGGCGGCAGCACTTGTTGCGGCGGCAGCATTTATCGCAATTAAAAAGCGTAAATAAATATACTCATATATCATGATAAAGAAAAAACTTACATTTTTATTACTTTCTCTTGCAGTGCTTATATCTCCTCTTACTTTGGTTGTATCAGCTGAGAGTAATAGACCGACGATATCGGTTGGAAGTACATCGGCAGATGCGGGAGATAAGGTTTCGGTTGACGTTTTGATTTCCGGAAACCCGGGAATATGTAGCTTTATACTTGGATTGAAGTATGATGCATCAAGACTTGAGTTTGAGTCGGCAACTCTTGACGGTCAAGTCGGCGGATTCTTCGAATCAAATAAGCGTTTAGTTTGGGTTACTGAAAAGGATACCGATTATAACGGCAAATATCTTACACTCAATTTTACAGTTCTTAAGAGCGCTCAGACAGGAAAAGCCGATGTTACAGTTACATACAGCGACGGAGATATCTGTAATTACAATGAAGAAGATGTTACCTTTGATGTTGTTCCGGGTGTTATAAACATTGAAAAAGGCGGGGATCCTTCACTTGCTCCGGATGATACACCCGGAAGTGAAAAAGACTTGTCTAAGGATGTAGTTACGGTTGTTGCTGTTGCTGTCATTGTTGTGATAGCTGTTGCAGCATGTCTTATGGCGGTTATTGTTTCCAAAAAGAAAAACAACAAAGAGTAATAAGTAAATTTGCTTAAAAGGCAAAACTATCCGTTGTTTTCGGAGTGATGCAGCTTAGGTTGTGATAAAAATGAAATAGTGCCTGAAATTCTGCGGACATTTGGCAAGTGCCGTAGGATAGGCGTTATTTATAAAATGTATAGTGTCTGATAGAATGCGCGTACTGTCTTTGGAACTATACAGAGCTTCGTTTGGGTTTATCCTTACGAAGGCGGATGTAATGAAGCAAAAAGCTTCAAGATAATTTGCTTTAACAGAAGTATGTAATTCTGACCGCGCCTGAGTATATACTGATGTAATGGCATAGCCTGCGGATTGTTACCGCAAAAAACAGAAAAGGAGAAAAACATGAAAAAACTTGCATTATTCTTAGCAGCAGCAACAGTTGCTTCATCTGTTGTTGCTATCCCAAGTGTTGCGGTTGCTGATATTACTCCTTCCGACAAGGTGCTTAAGGTCTCGTTTGATGATATAGAGATCGACGGCGTTATTGACGGAGCATATTTGAGTTCATATCACGTCGAACATGAATGGCAGGATTATAAGGATGGAGATCCTAATAATAAGGCCGAATCTAACTGGAATCATTGGGAATGCGGTGTTTACGAAAAAAAGACTATCAAACGTGACGAGAACGGATTTCAGGTTCTTGACGAAAATGGTGTAGCTATTGAGATCGATAACCCCGACTATACCCCTTATCCGTATGATGATCCTGAAAAGTGTGTAAGAGCAACTTCATATTTCCTTTGGGATCCTGAAGGCTATCTTTTTGTCGCAATTGATGTATTTGATCCTACAGCGGCTGTGGTTTCCGATGCTAAATATGATGCTGAATGCCTTAACATAGGGGCTCCGTTCGGTCCTTGGCTTCAGGATCAGGTTATGCCTCAATTCGGAATTGACAGCGCAGGAAAGATAATGAGATTCCAACTTAGCGCTGAGCGCGGCGGCAGATATGCTCATCTTTTCTCTCATACCGATGTAGCCGAGACATGGACAACGTCTTGGAAGAGCTGGGACGGCCACGAAGACAATGGTAATCTCAACGGTCTTTTTGCTACAACGCAGAGAGCTAATGGATATACTGTTGAGCTTGTTATACCTGTAGATCTTGCCCAGGCTAACTTTAATAGCACGATAAAATACGGACCTGCGTTTGGAGAAGACGGTTATAAAGTATTCTATTCTTTGATTCTTTTTGATGCACTTGACCTCGGTACAGGTGATGACGACTTTAAAAACTATGGCGTTGATCCGGCTCAGGAGCAAGAGGGCATAATTGCAACAGGAACGAACTTTGTAAACTTTAGCAACTTTACTTCCGGCGCGAGCCTTGTTGATTCCAGTCCGGCTTTACAACTTGTTCTTTCAAATGAAGAACCCACTAATGTTCATGAACATGATTGGCAGGTTGTGGAAGGCACTAATACAGCAACCTGTTCTAAAACTGGATTCCAGACATTATTCTGCGAGGGATGCGGTCTGTATTCTTCAGAGGAAACCCCAACGATTCCTCATACATGGGAAGCTGAGAAGACTGTAGATCTTCAGCCTTCATGCGTTGCTGACGGTTCGAAATCTTACCATTGTAAAGAATGTGGTGCAATTGATCCTGATTCTGTAGAGGCAATTCCTGCACTTGGAGGTCAGCATACATATGATCCCAACGCTGAAAAAGTAATCGACAAGGAAGCTACCTGTGAAGAGGCCGGATCTAAATCACATCACTGCGATGTGTGCGGATTCTCTGTAGAAGACACAATAGAGACCATTCCTGCACTCGGACACGATATGGGCGAAGCTGTAGTTGTAAATCCGACATGTACAGAGGCCGGATCTTCTACAAGGTCTTGTTCAAGATGCGATCACAAAGAAGTTGAGGTAATCGAGGCTCTCGGACATAGCTACGGAGAAGCTGTAGTCGTAGATGCAACATGTACCAAGGCAGGAACTTCCACCGTTAAATGTGAAAGATGCGGCGATGAACAGGTTACAATAATAGAAGCACTCGGTCATGATTTTGTTGACGGCGTTTGCACACGCTGCGGCGAGCATGAAGATCAGCCCAACCCCGGTGTTATTGGAGATGTTAACGGAGATAAGGTGGTTAATTCTAAAGACCTTACCCGTCTTATGAAGTATATTGCAGGCGACCCGGACGCCAAACTTGAGGGCAACGGTGATATAAACGATGATGGAAAAGTAAATTCTAAGGACCTTACCCGTCTTATGAAGATTATCGCCGGCGCTGATCTGTCAGAGTAAGCTTGTAATCTAAGTAAACAGACAACAAAGTTGAAAACTTGATAAGAAATTATCAAGAAATTATAAAAATATTTTGGAGGAAAATATGAAAAAATTATTATCATTTGTAATGGTAGTAGCAATGCTGATGAGCGTTTGCGCATTCGGCGTATTTGCTGCTGGCGACCCCACTATGACTGTAAGCTCTGCTACAGTTAATAAAGGAGAAACAGTAAACCTTACAGTTGACCTTGCCAATAATCCTGGTATTTCTGCAGCTGCACTCAGCTTTGAGTATGATGAGGAAGCACTTGAACTTGTTGGTAGTCCTGTTAAGGGTGCAGATTTTAGTGGACTGACACAGTTTGCTAAAAAGTATGTATGGGCTACAGATAGTTCGGAGACAGATAATGCTGCGAACGGCACATTTGTAACACTTACTTTTAAGGTTCGTGATAATGCTAAGGGCGGCAACTATAAAGTAACTCCTGTATATGCTGAAGGCGATATCTGTAACCTTGCTGAAGAAGATGTTAATTTTACAGTTGTTCCCGGTACAGTTACTGTATTTGATCCTACAGCTCCGACAATGACTGTTGGAACGGTATACGGTAAGGTCGGCGAACAGGTTGAGGTTCCGGTTGTTCTTTCTAACAACCCCGGTATCTCTGCAGCTGCACTCAGCTTTGAGTATGATCATGAAGCACTTGAGCTTGTTGGTACTCCTGTTAAAGGCGCAGACTTTAGTGGACTGACACAGTTTGCTAAAAAATATGTATGGGCTACAGATAGCTCGGCAGAAAATAATGCTTCTAACGGCACGTTTGTAACACTTACGTTTAAAGTTCTTAAAGGTATTGACGGTGAATCAACTCCTATAAGTGTTAAATACGATGAGGGTGATATCTGTAACCTCGCTGAGGAAGATGTAAACTTCCAGGTAGTTGCCGGTAAGGTTATCTTTGGTTCGCCGGAGACAACAGCTCCCGAGACAGATCCTGTAACTGAGCCTGCAACTGACCCTGTTACAGAGCCTGCTACAACAGCTAAGCCTGACAATAAGCCGAATGATAATAAGTCTCCTGCAACAGCTGATGCAAGTGTTGTAGTAGCAGCAGTTGCTCTTGCAGCAGGTGCTTGCTTTGTAGCAACAAAGAAGAGAAAGTAATTTAAAATAAAAAATTATTTTCAGCTCGTTATATCATTGAAATGATATTTCCGGTCCGCTGAGTGATCGGCGGACCGGTTTCTACATATGATATAGTATATGTGTTTAGATTTGGAATGCATGTAATTTTATTACAAAGGTGATTACAATGAAAAAATTTGGTATAGCTATTGCTGCTTTAACTGTTGCGGCAACAACTCTCGCTGCAATTCCTGCTTCGGCCGCAAATCATAATGAAAGCGTACTTAAGGCTACGCCTAATATAGACGGTCAGATTGATGCGGCATACCTTGAATCTTTCTATATCGAACATGAATGGAATCCCGAGCGAAACAGTGATAATTTCTGGGCTAACGGAAAATTCGAGTTTGACTATGAGAAAGATGAAAAAGGAGATAAGGTAGCGGGCAGTGTTGGATACAATACTGCTTATGGATGGGACTGTAAGGCTACATCATACTTTCTTTGGGATGATGACAACCTTTATGTAGCTGTAAGAGTTATTGACGATGATATGGGTATTGTTGATGATGCGCATCATCAGATGGCTTGTGAAGCTACAAATGATTTTGGACCTTGGCTCCAGGATTCTGTTCGTGTTAATTTTACCTTCAGAGGAATGACTTTCTTTTTGACGGCCGACCGCGGAGGCAAATTCCTTACTGCATATAAGGAAATGAATTACGGACAGAGCTGTTGGGTAGATATTTACAGCTGGTTTGAACATCAGAAAAATAAGGATGCCGGATACTATGTAACTAAACAGACGAATGACGGTTACATAGTTGAGATGAAGCTTCCTGTTAGTGAGAATGCTAAAGCAAGACTTCTTCAGGACGGCGGAACTTTCAAATATGCTGTGAATGTTATTGACAGTCCCGCAGGCAGTAAATACGGTCTTGATCAGGCGCGCCTGGCTGAAGGTATAGAGGTTGAAGGATGTAACCTTGACGATTTTATCGTACTGACTGACGGTGCCAATAAAGTTGACGGTTCTCCTGATATAAAGGTTAAGCTTTCTTCTAATGCCCCTACAGCGGCACCTGATACTCCTGCAGTTACACCTGATCCTGATAATAATCAGCAGAATCAGGAAAGCGGCTCGAACGGTTCCTCTACGACGCCTACAACGCCTACTACCGGAGATAAAACGAACTCAAGTGCAGCTCAGACCGGAGATGTGGGGATTGCAGTTGCAGCCTCAGCTCTTGTTGCCGCAGCAGGCTTTGTGGTAATTAAAAAGCGTAAGTAATTTTTTGATATAAAACTCTCTCTTTTTTCAGTATGGCTGCTTTTTGCACCTGCGGTAAGGAGAGAGTTTTTATATTGTAATACGAAATTGATTTGGGAATTCATATTAAAATTTGGCTTAAAAATATTCAGCGGTCAAATAAATTTGAATAGATACAAATTTTCATATTTTATAATATGTTAGAATATATTTCTTAATATTACAATGTTAAAAAACATTATTTTTAGCATAAATGTTTCGAGATGATTTTATAATAAAAAATGATAACAGACGTTTTGTCATAAGGAAATTAATTTCCTAATAGAATGTCCCGGATTGCTTTTATAATGCAATTCGGGACATTCTATTATTGATTACTAATTTCTCAGTTCAATATCTGATATGCTAAACAGAAGATCGCAATTAAACGGTTTCCGCTTTTATTTATTATCTATTGTATATGTAGGATTTGTGACTTCTTTATAATTTATATTTGCGGAAAGAGAACTTGACTCATTTACGACAATAGACGGTCTGACACCGTATTTTTTGGCAAGGCACTCACGGAGAACAGGATAGAGACGTTCTGACATAAGTCGGTATCCTATATCATTAGGATGAAGCATATCTATTGTGCAAGCGAAGCGTCCGACGTTACCGTAAGTTTCGCTTCCGTCGATGAAGTAAACGTTCTCATCTCCTGCAGCAATTGCATTACGATAAGTTTGCCGAATAATATCACGGCGTTCCATCTTTTCAAATTTAAGCGAGTCATCGCACATGGACTGCATTATTATCGGAAGATCCGGCTGTGCTTTACGAATGATTTTATAGAAATTCTCATGTGTTTTGCGCAAATGTGCTGCATTATCAGCATTGTGGTCGTAGTCCATGACAAACGCTGACATTTTCTGTTTTCCGAGAAACTCTGCCATTGAAGGTTCTCCCATTCCTGATCCGGAAAATCCAAAATTAATAAAATCCGCATCTACCCATCTTGCCGTATATGCTACAAAATTACAGGACGGATGAGTTGCACTGCAACCTTCAGTTACAGATGATCCGTAATAAATGACCGGATCTTTATATGTAAACGGCGTAGGTGCAAGAACCTGAGCGTCATCATCAACAGATATTTCAAGATCTTCTACCGCTTCATTTCTGGGAAGATATATCGTATAATCGTCTATTATACCGGGAAGCTTTATATCACGTTCAGCGACAAGGCTTCCGTATGCTTTGGGGACAGCGAAGCCTATATATTCAGCTTCTATGCCGCGGCCGCGTAGAACATCACATGCGGAGGAGCCGATTATTGTAAAATTGCTGTCACATGTACATGAGTGAAGTATCATGCGTATATGAAGATTTTTTGAATCAGTACGGAAACGAATGCGTCCTCCCGTGCAACGGATACCCATTATGTCAATACCGTCGTTCACTTTACCGAAAAGTTCTTCGGGAACTTTCCAGAGATGACCTTTATGGTAATTTGAAAGAAGTCCGTTTATCTCGACAGGAGCGTCATATATAGATATATTTTTCATTTTGTAGTCTATCCTTTCTTTTATTAACAATGCCATTAGATTTTAAATTATAAGTATAAGTATTATCTTGTGAGTGCATAACAACTTTTATAATTTATCAGTTAAATTCAAGGAAGTATTTGCAGCCTGGTGTTGTACTGAAGCAAACTATTCCGTTTTCCACCGGCGTATCAATACGGCAGGAGCCTGATGAACCTTTGCAGTTTGTTGTGCCTTTCAGACGTATACGGCATTCACCGCCATGTGATGAAGTGACAGTGGCATGGACAACACGGCCGTCTGTCCAGTCAAAATCTACCGTGAAGCCTCCTCTGCAATGAAAGCCTTCAATATTTCCGCTTTTCCAGTTTTCGGGACATGCGGGCAGAGGAGAGATTACATCTTCATAGCTTTGAATAAGCATCTCGGCTATTGCCGCCGAACCTCCGAAATTGCCGTCTATCTGGAATATCCGCGGAGGATGGAGATCAAGCATTGAGACCGTAGCGAAGTCGCATATAAGTGCGCGCAAATGTTCCATGGCAAGCTTACCGTCGCCGAAACGTGCGTAAAGTCCTGACGTCCATGCACGGCTCCAACCGGTGTGACCGCCCCCGCATTCCATCCTTCTGTCAAGAGATACCTTGCAGGCATTAAATATGTCCGGATACTCTTTTTTATTTATTATATCTATAGGATATATACCGACCAAATGTGAAAAATGACGGTGCCCGGGTTCTGTTTCCGTAAGCTGTTCGGTCCATTCGAGAAGCTCGCCGTTTTTGCCTATTTTAAGCTTCGGAAGATGTTTGCGTATTTCAATCCATTTTTCGCATTGTTTACGGTCCTTGCCGCACAGATTTGAAATAAATATTACCCAGTCGAATACGGCAGTACAAAGTTCGATATCAATTGCCGATGATATGCAGGCTGATACAGGATGCTCATCTTCTGCCTCTTCAAAGCGATTTTCGGGAGACTGTGACGGAACAATCTGGAGATTTCCTTCCGGATCCTCACAAAGAAAGTCCTCATAAAACTCAGCGATCAGTTTAAAAAACGGATATGCGCGATCTGCAAGAAACTTTATATCGCATGTGAATTGCCAGTGCATCCAGTAGTGAGTTGCAAGCCATGCGGCGGTTCCTACGAATATATCCCATCCGCTTCTTGTGATTATCGCCCGTCCGTGGCAATCGGTTGCAAGCGGGTAAAGTATTCCCCGGCAGCCAAAGTGGCGCATTGCAGTTTTCTTACCCTCTTCTATCATGCCTTCACAAAAATTAAAAAAAGAATCGGTGAGTTTTGAAAGCCCTACTGTCTCTGCCATCCAATAGTTCATCTGGAGATTTATGTCGCAGTGAAAATCACTGTTCCACGGCGGGAGCAGCTCTTCATTCCATTTTCCCTGAAGGTTTGCCGGAAGCTTGCCGGAGGAAGAGATGAGAAGATATCTGCCGTAGTTAAAATAGAGTATCGGGATTATACTTTCAAACCGTCCTGCTTTATAGCCCGCAAGAAGTTCGTCTGTATAAAGCTTTTCCGCTTCAGCGCAGTCATTGTCCGCTATATTTACCCGGCATTTGCAGAACATTTCCGAATACGGTTTCAGATGTTCTTTCAGAGCTGATTCATAATCGCCTTCAAAAAAATTGAAAGCTTCATTATCGGGTTCTCCCGTTTTATCCGTTGTACCGATATTAAGGTATGCGGTTACGGTTTTTGCATTTTTTATTGTAACGCTTGCAGAATCTTTTGAGTATTCAGGTGTTCCGTCGGTAGACGAAATATATACTGCTGCTGTAAATCTGCTGTCTCCGGTAAATTCTCCGTGCATAACTATACGTTTTTTGGATTCGTCGGTATAGAGAGAAAGCTCACAGTCCGGATCATCGCGGCGTGTCAGATCAAGCTTCCAGCATATTGGTTTGCCGGCGCTGAGACGTATGCACATATTTCCGGGATCGCTTTGCGATATAAAGAGTTCCCGTTTTATATTAATACCGTCACATATCCTCGAAACAGAGACTACCGCGCTGTTCATATCCAACTGACGCAGATATTCTTCATTTTTTTCAAATGCGTTTCCGCGGTTGCTAAGCTCTGTTATGTTCAGATCTCCGACAGGCTGGAACGGATCCATAAGAAGAACCTGCTTGTCTTTTATTGTCGGATTCCGGTAATCTGACAGTTCAGTAGTACAATAGTCAGTGGCTTCTTTATATTTACCTGCGAAAAGCAATGCACGTGTTTTATCAAGGTTCTCCCGGGGTATCTCGTCTGCCTCTCTGTCTTTGAATATACCCTTGTAAAGTAATTCATGATTGAGTGCGATGCGTTCACATTCCGGTGATGTACCGCATATCATTCCTGCTATACGCCCATTTCCTATAGGCAGCCCTTCCATCCATTCAGAAGCGGGTTTATTATATCGCATTATGAGTGTTTCCCGGTATTCGGTGCGTACAATGCTTTCTCTGTTGGTCATTAAAGTAACCACTTCCTTTCATGTAGGCATGAAAATATTATCGTGTCAGCTTATGTGAAAATGAGTTTCAATAATAATCTGATGTTAATGTTTTTGCTTCTTTATTAATATACTATTATTATATATTATTTACAGACGGAGGAAGAAATTTTGTCAGAATTATATCAGTGCAATTATACATGCCTTTTCCGATTTTGTCAAGGCGCATGAATATAAATATTTGAATAAAATTGTTGTTTTGTAAATAAATTAATTATGTGAAAATTGTTCTATTATTGTTTCACGAAAATAATAGAAAAAAGGACATCATAGTGATACTATTGATTATGGTTAACTGTAATTTTTTAAAATAGAATAATAATTCATTGATTATATATATGTTGAATTTATACATCCAATGTATGCTTATATATTTTGAAAAGGAGAGATATTAATGTTTAACGGATTGGGAATGAATCCCGGAAATCTGTCCAGACTTTCAAATGCCAAATCCCGTTCGATATCTGCTGAAAACCTGACCGGAGAAGCCGGCGGAGGTGCGCGCGCTGTTCCCGGAGATTTTCAGGCGACTGCTTCGGCGGCGGCACGCGAACTCGGACAGGGATGGAAGGTATCGCCTTATGTTGCAGTACCGCAGGGCATTGAATTTACAATTGCTGATATTGAGGGCCCTGGAGCTATTCAGAGTATGTGGTTTGCAGGATGGATAAAGTACGATATAGTCTTACGTATTTATTGGGAGGATCAGGATACTCCCTCGGTTGAAGTACCGCTTCCGGCATTTTTTGCTCATATGTACTGCTCGGACGAAAATTCTGACGGCTGTTATCCGACTCTTAACTCTGCTATGGTCATGGTGGCGCCCAAACAGGGGTACAGTTGCTACTGGGAGATGCCTTTCCGCAAGCACTGCCGTATAACGCTCGAAAATCTTACCGAAGGACCTAAAGGTATTTACTATCAGATCAATTATACGCTGACAGAGATTCCCGATGAGTGTGCGTATTTCCATGCACAGTACCGTCAGAAACGCCCTGTTGACTATATGGAAGAGTATGTTATTCTTGACGGCATTGAAGGTAAAGGCCATTATGTCGGTACGTCGCTTGCTGCCGGAATGAACGGCTCAAATAACTGGTGGGGAGAGGGCGAGTTTAAATTCTATATAGATGATGACAGTAAGTTTCCTACGATTTGCGGAACCGGACTTGAGGACTATTTTCTCGGCGCCTGGGGTTGGGTTCCTAAAGATCATTATGTGACATATTCAGGACTGTATGCGGGAATGTTCCAGCATATACATTCAAATTCCGTATATCAGTCTCAGGAGAGATTTCAGCTTTACCGCTGGCATGTTCCTGATCCTATCCGTTTTGATAAAAAACTCCGTGTAACTGCGCAGGATCTCGGTTGGAGATCAGGCGGACGCTATCTTCCGCGCCGAGATGATTTTATGACGGTAGCGTATTGGTATCAGACGCTTCCCACAGCGCCGTTCCCGGCGTTTCCGTCTGCCGACGAACTCGAAATAATATAATATTTGGTTTTCTCTGTAAAAAAGAACAGCGCTATGGAAAAATTAACAGATTCGGGATGTATGCCGTAAATTTTTTCCGTCCATCTGTTGAGAAGCCGTGATCTATATTTGCTGAAAGTTACATGACAGCGGCATACTGGTATCAAATGCTGTTTATATCAGGGGGGGCCTTCTCTCCCTTTACTTGAGAAAATGGAGAAATAATTTAAATAATCACAGTTGTTTACATAATTCCATATATTTTTAATACAATGTACGGGAATGAATTTGAAAAGACACCGTAAATAAAGCAGGGGTTATTGCCGACTCGGCAATGCTGTAATAAAACAAGATATCCGGAGACTGCTGCCGCAATAAAGTTTAGACTTCGGAATATACTTATGCGGTTTTCCGTATATCACTGATACGGGCATAGATAAATTATTTATGTCTGTTGACGAACTGAAAGGAGAGTTATGAAAATGACAAACAAGAACTTGGTAAAACTGATTTCCCTTTTTCTTACCGCTGTGATGGTGGTTCCCTTTGTAGCTTCCTGCACAAAAGATGAGGTAAAACCCGGCAGTGACACAACGCCTCAATCTACTGCGCCTGTTTTGGATCCTGATGATGAAAATGCTGATGCAGTCGTGGAACGTCTCTACGGAGATAAGAAATACGACGGTGAAATATTCAGAATACAGTGCGTGGAACCTGGCGGAAGCTGGCTTTACATGATAGGTGAAAATGCCAGCGAAGTATGGTTTGAGGATGCCGGTTCGGATGTTCTTCAAAGAGCTGTATACGAACGGAACAGAAAAACACAGAATCTTTTAGGCATCGAAATAAAGCCTGTATACACCGGAAGTGTAAACGATGATGTTACCGCCGGAATAGACGAATACGATGTTGCTCTGATACCATTAGGCGATTCGATGGTAGTAGCTCAGAACGGAAATACACTTAATTTTAATAATATTTCTACAATGGATTCATCACGCGATTGGTGGGACAATCAGTTTGTGAAAGACTGTACGCTTTTCGGTGAAGATCTGTATGCAATCGCAGGAGCCATAAATATTATGGATGACATGGCGACGAGCGTTCTGATTTTTAATAAAGATCTTCTTGAAAGAAATAACTGTGAGATACCGTATCAGAAAGTGTTTGACGGTGTATGGACGGTTGACGTTTTGGCGGAGATCGGCCGTAAATGTACGGTAGATCTTAACGGAGATACCGAGTTTGATGATAATGATAGCTGGGGATTCGGAACATACGGAAACGATATGGTCCGTTACGGACTTCAGGGATTTGCCGGCAATATTGCTACTCTTAACGAAGACGGTATTCCGACTATAGTTTGCAATACAGAAGAGAATATTGAGAAATGCCGTTATTGGTTTGATACAATAACAAATTCAGATTGCTATTACAATCAGGCAATAAACGGCGATGAATCATTTGAAAATATGTTTTTGAACGGTCAGCTTGCATTTGCGCTTACCAATCTTAATCATACATGTATGCTGCGCGATATGGACAACCAATACGGTGTTCTTCCGCTGGCAAAATATAATGAACAGCAGGAACGCTATACGGCGGGATCCAACAGCGCATTCTTTACTACATATGTAATACCGAAAACCTGTAAGAATCCCGAAATGGCAGGAACCTGCCTCGAAGTTATGTGCGGATATTCGGTCAACACAGTTGACGAAAGTCTGCATGACATCGTTTTTGACTCGAAGCTTGCACGCGACGAGGAATCCAGGAGAATCCTTAAGACAATTCAGGATACAGTGTCGTTTGACTGGAACGAAATCGGAAACTGGGCATTTAACATAAATTCATGTTTCAGTATGCCTCAGGGCGCATCTTTTACGCTTGCTTCCAATCTCGCATCTGTCATCGACAGTGCAACTGAATCTCTTGATTCTATGATACAAAAATTTGAAGCCTTAAATTGAGAGGAGAAACAAAGAAAATGAAAAGAATGTCCAGGATAGTATCTTTATTGCTGGTGGCGGCGATGTCTGTGACTGTTGCTGTTTCCTGCGGAGATAAAGATGACAAAAAACCGAATTCGGGTGAAACCACTCCGGAAACAAAGGCAAACGGCGAAGATGAGAATAATACTGATGCGCTTGTTGCTGAACTTTATGGCAAGTATGAGTACAACGGCGAAAAGGTACGCATCCTTTGCTCCGATGCAGGAACAAGCTGGATACGTAACATAAGCGATACCGCAAATGAGGTATGGTTTGAGGATGCCGGTTCAGATGTGCTTCAAAGAGCTGTATATGAGCGCAACAGAAAGACTGAAAATCTGCTCGGACTCACAATAGAGCCTGTATGGGAGTCCGGCGGTCAGGCAATTGCCGAGCGTATAGGCCAGGATACGGCTGCAGGTATCAACGAATATGATACTGCACTTGTAGAACTCGGAAATTCAATTACTATTGCGCAGAACGGTAACACTCTTAATCTGAATGATATCAGTACATTCGATTCTTCCCATGAGTGGTGGGATGAGAGAGTTGTTAAAGAACTGACGCTTTTTGGTGAAGATCTTTATGCGATAGCAGGCGCAATCAACATTATGGATGATTGCTCTGTCAGCGCGTTTATATTCAACAAAGATTTGCTTGAACGTTATAACTGTGACGATCCTTATCAGCAGGTATTTGACGGAACATGGACTGTAGATGCTTTGATGGCGGCTGCCCGTGCATGTACACAGGATCTCAACGGCGATACAGAAATGGATGAAAATGACAGCTGGGGAATCGGAACATACGGAAACGGCCTTGTATTCGGTCTTCAGGGATTTGACAGCGGTATCGCCCGCATGAACAGCGAGGGTATCCCCACAATTATCTGTAACACAGAGGAAAACATCGAGAAATGCCGTTACTGGTTTGACAATGTAACAAATTCAGACTGTCTTTATAATGAGGGTGTAAACGGAGATGAATCTTATCAGAATCTCTTTCACAACGGACAGCTTGCTTTCTATATGGGTAACCTTACTCCCGGTTCTGATCTTCGTAATATGGAAGACGAATACGGTATTCTTCCGGAAGCAAAGTACAATGCAGATCAGGCTAACTATACCGCTTCCTGTAATACGGCATGGTTTACAGACTATGTAATTCCGAAAAATTGCGAAAATCCCGAAATGGTAGCAGCATGTCTTGAAGTAATGAGCGGATATTCGGTAAATACCCTTGATGCGAGCCTCCATGATATTGTTTTTGATTCCAAGTTCGCACGTGACGAGCAGTCCAGACGTATTCTTAAAATTATACAGGAAACGGTTTCTTTTGACTGGAGTGGTATAGGCGAATGGGCAGCTATAAACGGTATGGGAATCAACGCTTGCTTTGCAAATATGCCTCAGGGAGCTACCTTTACGCTTGCATCAAGCCTTGCATCTGTTATAGACAGCGCGCAGGAGTCGCTCGATTCACTTATCGAAAAATTTGAGAGCAGATAAGTACTGACAAACAATAAAAGTTAATAAAGAGGTCTAATTATGAGATCGAAATATTTTATGAAGATCTTATCTCTTGTTCTCTTTATTGCAGCGGTGGTTTCTGCCGCCGCTGCATGCTCTGCGAAAGAGCAAAAAACGAAGGTATCGGAGGAAACTGCCTCCGATACCTCCGGAAATATTAATGTCCCTGAAGATGCAGAGGCAATTGTTGAACGTCTGTACGGAAGTACAAAGTATGAAGGTGAAACTGTACGTATACTTTGTCCGGAAGCCGGAACGACATGGTGCCGTTTTATCAGTGATACGGCTAATGAAGTATGGTTTGAGGACGCCGGCTCAGATGTTCTTCAAAGAGCAGTGTACGAGCGTAATACAAAAACAGAGAACCTTCTCGGTATTACGATATCTCCTGTATGGGAATCCGGTGACAATGCAATTTCCGAACGTGTAAACAGGGATGTAACTGCCGGCGTAGATGAGTATGACACGGCCCTTATGACACTTGGAAATTCTATGACTGCGGCACAGAACGGAAATACGCTTAATTTTAATGATATAAGCACATTTAATCCGTCCCATGAATGGTGGGATGCACAGTTTATAAAAGATTGTACTCTTTTCGGAGAGAATCTTTATGCTGTTGCCGGAGCAATCAATATTATGGACGATTGCTCTGTCGGAGTTCTTGTATTTAACAAAGATCTTCTTGAATTTAATAATTGTGCC
>CALGZV010000424.1 GCA_937934385.1 uncultured Clostridia bacterium
ATACGCGTTGACATGAGCGAATACATGGAAAAACACAGCGTATCGAAGCTTATCGGTTCTCCTCCCGGATACGTCGGCTTTGACGAAGGCGGACAGCTCACCGAGAAGATACGCCGCAAGCCGTATTCGGTAGTTCTTTTCGACGAGATAGAAAAGGCGCATCCGGACGTATTCAATATTCTGCTTCAGATACTTGAGGACGGTATGCTCACCGATTCTCAGGGCAGACGCGTCGATTTCAAAAATTCTATCATAATTATGACGTCAAACGTCGGCGCAAGCGGGATTACCGAGAAAACAGGAACTCTCGGCTTCGGAGGCGGAAGCTCCGCGGAATCGGAGGAAGCACGTATCCATGAGCGCGTAATGGCAAGTCTGCGCAGCACGTTCAGACCTGAATTTCTCAACCGTATTGACGAGATCATAGTGTTCTCGAAGCTTACCGACGATCAAATAGCTCAGATCGCATCGCTTATGCTGGGGAACGTCGCAAAGAGACTCGCGGCTATGGATATCGGAATAACCTTTACTGACGACGTAGTAAAACTGCTCGCAAAGGAAGGCAACGATCCTGTATACGGCGCGCGTCCGATGCGCCGTGAGATACAGCGGAGAATCGAAGATGCGCTTTCGGGTGAAATTCTCGACGGTAAGATCGCCGCAGGCGACAGCGTTACCGCAAAGATATCGGAGGATGACTCCTCGAAGATCGTGTTTGTCAAAAATCAGGTGACAGCTTTACCGCCTGAGCTGAAAAAATGAAAGATAACAAACTCTGAAAATACTGCAAAACCTATGCAGAATTTTTCAGTCAAAATATTTTATTATGATAGAAAAGGACCGCAGAATTTCATCTGCGGTCCTTTTAGGTTTTGACCGAATACCTCTGCTCGTCCTGTACCTACACAAAATTTATTTACAGAAAAACTTTACATATGTCTTTACAAATGTAAAGTTTAGGTGTATAATATGCAAGGCCGTGTTACGAAACAGAAGCGGCCCGCAAGGAAAGGTAAATATGAAAAATCAGATCGAACAATTAAAAAAGGCAAAGAACGCTGTTATTCTTGCCCATTACTATACTCCGGACGACATTCAGGAGATCGCAGATTATGTCGGAGATTCTTTCTATCTCGCCAAGGTCGCAAAGCAGAGTACCGCCGATATCATCGTATTCTGCGGCGTATCGTTTATGGGCGAGAGCGCCAAGATACTGTGTCCCGGCAAAAAAGTCCTTATGCCCGATATGACCGCGGACTGCCCGATGGCACATATGGCGGATCCGAAAGCTATAGAAGAGATGCGGAAAAAATACGACGACCTCGCGGTCGTATGCTACATCAATTCCACCGCAGAGCTTAAGTGCATGAGTGACGTCTGCGTGACATCGTCAAACGCCGTAAAGATCGTAAAAGCACTTCCGAACAAAAATATTTTCTTTATTCCCGACAAAAATCTCGGAAGCTATGTCGCCGAGCAGGTACCTGAAAAAAATATTATCCTGAATGACGGCTGCTGCCCTATTCATGCGTCGATCTCTGCGGCTCAGGTACGCGCCGAAAAAGACAAATATCCGGACGCACAGGTACTTTCTCATCCCGAATGTGCGCAAGAGGTACTTGAACTGTCAGACTATATCGGAAGCACGGCGGAGATAATAAACTATGCGGGAAGCTCGGAACACCGCGATTTTATTGTATGCACTGAGGACGGCGTTCTGTACAAGCTTCTGGCAGACAATCCCGACAAAAAATTCCATTTCCCGAATCCGCATCCCTGCTGCCCCGACATGAAGCTGAACACGCCCGAGAACGTTCTGAGCGTCCTGAAAAATGAAAATAATACCGTCGAGATCAGCGAGGATACACGCCGCAAAGCTATGATCCCGCTCGAAAAAATGCTGGAGCTTGCAAAATAAAACTATGAATACTGATATTGTTATAGTCGGATGCGGCGTTGCAGGCCTTTACTGCGCGCTGAATCTGCCCAAAGAAAAAAACATCGTTATCGTCACAAAAAGCGACGCCGAAAAAAGCGATTCCTACCTGGCGCAGGGCGGAATATGCGTGCTGCGCTGCGACGATGCCTACGATTCCTTTTATGAAGATACCATGCGCGCAGGACACTATGAAAACAATCCCGAATCGGTCGATATAATGATACGTTCCTCGCGCGGTGTTATAAAGGATCTGATCTCCTTCGGAGTCCGCTTTGAAAAAAACGGAGATGAATTTGCCTATGCGCGCGAAGGCGCACATTCTGAATCGCGTATACTGTTCCATGAGGATGAGACAGGAAATGAGATAACCTCACACCTGCTGAGCGCGGTAAAACTGAGAAAAAACATTACCCTTATCGAAAATTTTACGATGACCGATCTTATATTCAAAGACGGCGTGTGCGGAGGCATTATAGGCCATGATTCAAGCGGCAGCTTTACCGCGGTAAGCGCTGACTATACCGTCCTTGCAACGGGCGGCGTCGGAGGTCTTTTCAGACATTCCACAAACTACAGACATCTTACCGGAGATTCGCTTGCGCTTGCGCTGAAATACGGTATAAAGCTCAGTCACATAGACTACATTCAGATACATCCCACCTCGCTTTATACTAAAAAAGAAGGCAGAGCTTTTCTCATCTCCGAATCGGTACGCGGCGAAGGCGCGCTGCTTCTCAATTCACGCGGCGAGCGCTTTGTCGATGAGCTGCTGCCGAGAGACGTAGTGGCAAACGCTATCTTTGAAGAAATGAAGAAAGAAGGCTCGGAGCATGTATGGCTGTCTCTCGCTCCGATCCCGGAAGATGTAATAAAAACACATTTCAAACATATATACAGCCACTGTCTTGAAGAGGGCTACGATATAACAAAGGAAAGTATTCCCGTCGTGCCGTCGCAGCACTATTTCATGGGCGGTATCGACGTTGACAGCTACAGCAAAACATCCGCGGAGCGTCTGTATGCTGTCGGAGAAACGGCATGCAACGGTGTACACGGCAGAAACCGCCTTGCAAGCAACTCACTGCTTGAAAGTCTTGTTTTCGCGCGCCGTGCCGCAAATAATATTATGAGCGGATATACCGAGCTTACACCGCGCTTCGGGGCTGTTCCCGGTGCGGAATACTATAACGGATATCAGGAAAAATACAAAAAATCGGTTCTTGACGCAATAGAAAAGGAGAAACAGAGCCATGAATAATATTACTATGAAGCTATGCGCCGACGATCTTATTCTCAACGCGCTTAAAGAGGATATAACAAGCGAAGACATAACTACAAATTCGGTCATGCCGGAATTCCGTCCCGGAGAAGTCGAGCTGATATGCAAAGAGGACGGTATAATTGCCGGACTCGGCGTTTTCAAGAGGGTATTTGAGCTTTTGGACGAAAACACCGCCGTTACATTTACCTGCTCCGACGGAGACAGTGTCAAAAAGGGCGAAAAGCTCGGTACGGTGCGCGGAGATATCCGTGTTCTGCTCTCCGGTGAGCGCACCGCGCTGAACTTTCTTCAGCGCATGAGCGGTATCGCAACATATACCCGTGCGGTCGCAGATCTTCTGAAAGGAACAAAAACAAAGCTCCTTGACACAAGAAAGACAACGCCTAACATGCGTGTTTTTGAAAAATACGCAGTAAAGGTCGGCGGAGGATACAACCACAGATACAATCTGAGCGACGGTATCCTGCTCAAGGATAACCACATAGGCGCGGCAGGCGGCGTAAAAGAAGCCGTAAGGATGGCTAAGGAATATGCTCCTTTTGTCCGCAAGATCGAGGTAGAGGTGGAAAATCTCGACATGCTGAAAGAAGCTCTTGAAGCGGGCGCAGACATTATAATGCTTGACAATATGAGTGCAGATGAAATGAAGGAAGCGGTAAAGCTGACTGCCGGAAAAGCACAGACCGAATGCAGCGGCAATGTCACAAAAGAAAACATCGCTATGCTCACAGATATCGGAGTCGACTACATTTCAAGCGGCGCGCTCACCCATTCGTCGCCTATCCTCGATCTTTCGCTTAAAAATCTTCACGCCGTATAATATAATGAGGTGAATTATGAAGGCAGCCAACAGAAGAAAAGAGATAGTAAATCTTCTGATGTCAGAACAGAAGCCTATACCGGGAGGAGCGCTTTCCGAGCGTTTCGGGGTATCAAGACAGATCATAGTTCAGGATATTTCGCTGCTTAAAGCTTCCGGATACGATATTCTCGCAACGCACAGAGGATATGTCATACAGGTAGCTCCGCTCGCCGAAAGAGTTTTCAAGGTCAGACATACGTCTGAGCAGACAGAAGACGAACTCGACCTGATCGTCAGTCTCGGCGGAACGATTGTCGATGTTTTTGTATGGCACAAGGTATACGGCAGAGTCGAAGCAAAACTTAATATCTTTTCAAAGCTCGGCGTACAGCAGTTTATAGAGGGCGTTCGGAGCGGTAAGTCGATCGAGCTTATGAATATTACCGGAGGATATCACTATCATACGGTAAGAGCCGAATCGGAGGATATTCTTGACCGCATAGAAGCTGCTCTCAAAGAAAGGCATTACCTTGCTCCTGAGATATAGCAGGCGGCAGGGAACAAAGCCGCTTACTGTCGGCACTGCCGTCATAGCTGACAGCAGCATTTTATAATATGAATAAAAGATAAAACAGTCTGCCCGGAGATCCGGGCAGACTGTTTTATTGTGAAACAACAAGGTTCCGGGGTACCCGCCCGCAATCTTTGATTGCGT
>CALGZV010000425.1 GCA_937934385.1 uncultured Clostridia bacterium
GCCGGACCGCAGGAGGTTCGCGCATGGACGATACGAAAAGGAACGCGCGCTCCGCAGGCGGCAGGAAAGATCCATTCCGATTTTGAACGCGGCTTTATCCGTGCCGAGGTCATCTCTTATGAGAATCTCATTGCATGCGCCAGCCTTACTGCGGCGAAAGAAAAAGGTCTTGTCCGCAGCGAGGGTAAGGAATACGTTATGAACGACGGAGACGTTGTGCTTTTCCGTTTTAACGTCTGATAAAATTTCATGAATAAGAACCCGACCCGCCGGCGCAATCAAAGATTGCATGCGGGATGCCTCAAAGTCTTGTTATTTTACAATAAAAGCTCGGGCGTATTCCGGAACTTTGTTTCACAATAAGAAAATCCGTTAAGCGGTAAATTCCGCTTAACGGATTTTTTATAGGTTTTGATCTAAATGGCTCAGACGTACCAAAGATTGAAATATGCGCGGACGATCTTTTTCATCTCGTCAAATACGATCATCTGACGTGCCTCTGTTGTAAAGTATTTAAGCGAAGCCTTCTCGCCCGTGCGGCAGCGTTCTGTGAGATATCCGTCTTCGATAAGAGCGTCTACCGTCTTTGTACCGCCGATAAGTGAAGCGTTTTCGATCATCCAGCGGAGAAGTACGGGTGAGGAATCACGCTCTATCGCAGTCCATATGTTGACCTTGCATACTCCGTCGCTGAAAAGAGATTTTATCTGATCGGCTGTTACGGACGATGTTCCGTGAAGAACGATCTTATGTCCGATAACTTCGCGGATCTTGCATGCTGCATCTCCGTAATATTTGAGATCCTTGCCTGATGCGCGGTGTTCGGTTCCGAGATTGCATACGATGAGGTCAACGCCTGTTTCGTCAATGAAGCGCTTTGCGTCTTCGGCAGTAGTGATCGAGTTATGCGTCGATCCGCCTGCATCATATATCTCGTCGCATGCGCCTTCGATAAGTATTTTCCCATTCATCTTTTCGACAAAAGCGGCTGTTTTCTTTATGTTTTCTTCGAAAGGAAGTGTTGATGCGTCGTACATGATCGAAGCATAGCCCGAAAGGTCGCTCTCGAGCAGCTCGATATCGTCAACAGGCTGAATATGGTCGAGATGAAGCATTGCCGTAACGTGCGGATAAGCCTCCGAGAGGATCTCAGCATCGGCGCGGAAGCAGCGCAATCCCATATCCCAGCGGCGGTTATGTGTGTAATAGGTCGCCTGCGGGCGGTGGCTGTAATTTACGGTCATGGCGAGCGTTACGGGAACGCTGTCAAAGTCGTTTTTTACGGCGAATTCTTCCGCTGCTGCGAAGATAGCTTCGGTCGTTGTGAGATTTTCGCTGCATATGCAGGGGATTACCCAGCCTTTTTCGGCTGCTTTTTCATATTCTTCAATTACTTTTTTGTAATCTGAAACAATAGGCATTATTTATGACTCCTTGTGAATTTATTTTACAATGATATTGACATACACATTTTATATTATTATAATATTAAATAAGATAATAGTCAATATGCTTTCACGCATATTTTG
>CALGZV010000426.1 GCA_937934385.1 uncultured Clostridia bacterium
AAAGCGCTGTATAAGACCGCGCTCTCCTTCCGATTAAGCTTTGGAGCTTTTTATTTTTTGACCGGATCGTTTCGCGCATGCCGCCTCCGGAAAAGCGCCTGCATACGCTGCGACGCTAAAATTACCAGCTTGCCTTGCGTACGCCGGGGATAGCACCCTTGTATGCGAGTTCACGGAAGCAAATACGGCAGATACCGTACTTACGGAGATACGCGTGAGGACGACCGCAAATCTTGCAGCGATTGTATTCACGTGTAGAATACTTCTGTGTCTTCTGCTGTTTCAGTATCATGGATTTCTTTGCCATTTTACGTACTCCTTATTTCTCAAACGGTGCGCCCATGAGAGAAAGAAGCTCACGTGCTTCATCATCGGTGTGCGCCGTTGTTACGAATGCGATATTCATTCCGCGGATCTTCTCAACCTTGTCGTACTCGATCTCGGGGAATATGAGCTGCTCCTTCAGACCGAGAGAGTAGTTACCTCTTCCGTCGAAGGAATCCTTGCCGATACCCTTGAAGTCACGTACACGGGGAAGTGCGAAATTGAAGAGTCTGTCCATAAACTCGAACATTCTCTCGCCGCGAAGTGTTACCTTAACGCCGATCTTCATGCCCTGACGGAGCTTGAAGTTTGCGACAGACTTTCTTGCGAAAGTCGGAACAGCCTTCTGGCCTGCGATTGTTGTGATATCGCTGATAACGCTCTCGGTTACCTTAGAGTTATCTTTTGCATCACCGGTACCTACGTTGATAACAATCTTTTCGAGGCGCGGGATCTGCATCGGGCTCTTGTAGTTATACTTTTTCATCAAAGCGGGAGCAACATCGTTTTTATAAAGATCTCTGAGTCTTGCTGACATTTTCCTTTACCTCCCGATTAAAGCTCTGCGCCGCACTTAGCGCATACTCTGATTTTCTTACCGTCCTTGCCGACGGAAACCTTGCTGCGGCGGCCCGCATTGCACTTTGAGCAGTAAAGAGCTACCTTCTGAGCATAGATAGCACCCTCGACCTCAAGGATCTGACCTGCCTCGCCCTGACGGCGCGGCTTCTGATGCTTCTTTACCATGTGTACTCCGCTGACCAGTACTTTGCCTTCGCTGGGAGAAACGCTGATTACCTTACCGCGCTTGCCCTTATCATTGCCGGAAATAACAATGACCTCATCATCTCTTTTAACATGAAGCTTATTCATCACTGTTTACCTCCGATTAAAGTACTTCGGGAGCAAGCGAAAGGATCTTCAGATAATCCTTCTCACGAAGCTCTCTTGCGATCGGCCCAAAGATACGGGTTCCTCTCGGGTTCTTGTCTTCCTTGATAATAACGGCTGCATTGTCGTCGAAACGAATATATGAACCGTCAGCTCTCTTAACGCCCTTAACGGAACGAACGATGACTGCCTTAACGACGTCACCCTTCTTGCACTGTCCGCCGGGAGCGGCTTTCTTTACGGTTGCTACGACAACGTCGCCTATGTTGGCATAACGTCTGCCGGTTCCGCCGAGAACGCGGATGCACATCAGCTCTTTCGCGCCGGTGTTATCTGCAACCTTCATGTAACTCTGCTGTTGAATCACTGTTTTTTTCCTCCTTGTGAAAATTCAGCCGTTCGCGCATTACAGCTTACGCGAGCGTATTATCACCGATTTATTCCGGCTTATGGGTTAAAATTCGCCGATCGGTGATTTATACTCCGGGGAAGATCCCCGGAGATAAATCCGTACTGTTCCGATCTGTCGGAACGCACAGCATTTACCGAAATTATTTTGCCTTTTCGATGATCTGTACAAGGCGCCATCTCTTTGTCTTGGAAAGCGGCCTTGTCTCCATGATCTCAACCTTGTCGCCGACGCCGCACTCATTGTTCTCGTCATGAACGTGAACCTTGATAGAGCGCTTTATTACCTTCCCGTACTTGGGATGCTTTACGTGATCGTCGATCGATATAACGGCGGTCTTGTCCATAGCAGTGCTGATGACACGGCCGACGCGGGTCTTTCTAAGATTACGCTCGGTTGTTTTTTCATTCATCTCGTTATTCATCTTTACCTCCTATGGCCTTATGCGTTCTTCTGACGCATAACCGTCATGACGCGGGCAATATCCTTCTTGACATCGTCAATTCTGTGGGGATTGTCAAGTTGGTTTATAGAGTGCTGAAAACGGAGGTTAAACAGTTCTTCCTTGAGATCTCCGAGCTTTTTTGCAAGCTCTTCTACCGTCATATTCTGCATTTCATTTGCTTTCACTGTCGTTTCCTCCTTACTCAGCAGTCTCAGTCTCTGTTGCTCTCGCTATAAATTTGCATTTAATAGGAAGCTTGTGAGACGCAAGACGCATTGCTTCTTTAGCAGCTTCGAGAGAAACGCCGTTCATCTCGAACATTACTCTGCCGGGTTTAACAACGGATACCCAGTATTCGGGAGAACCTTTACCGGAACCCATTCGGGTTTCAGCAGGCTTTTCCGTTACAGGTTTGTCCGGGAAAATCTTAATCCATACTTTACCGCCACGACGGATATAACGTGTCATAGCGATACGGGCAGCCTCGATCTGATTGCTCGTGATCCAGGCAGGCTCAAGGGCAACGAGACCGAAATCTCCGTACGTCAAAGTATTGCCGCGTGTTGCTTTGCCCTTCATTCTGCCGCGATGTACGCGTCTGTACTTGACTCTTTTAGGCATTAACATCAGTTTGCGCCTCCCTCTTTGTTGGATCTGCCGCCGCCATTACGGCCTGCGAAATTGCCGCGGGGCGCACCGCCGTTACGGCCTGCAAAATTGCCGTGTCCGCCGTTTCCGCGTCCGCCTCCGAAGCCTCCGCGTCCGCCGGGCTTGCGGTCACCTCGACGGTCACCGCGGCGTGAATTGCGCTGTTCCGCCGGCTTTGAATCCGGGAATGCGCGCTTTGTCTTGTTCTTGGAATCCATAAGAACTTCGCCGTTGTAAATCCATACCTTTACACCGATCTTACCGTATGTGGTATTAGCCTCCCAGAAGCCGTAATCGATGTCGGCACGAATTGTCTGAAGCGGAATAGTTCCCTCATGATAATGCTCTGTGCGGGCAATTTCAGCGCCGTTAAGACGGCCGCTTACGGAAACCTTTATACCCTTAGCGCCGAGCTTCATGGTTCTTCCGATCGCGGACTTCATCGCGCGGCGGAAAGCAATACGGCGCTCGAGCTGGTTTGCAATGCTTTCAGCAACAAGCTGAGCATTGAGATCGGGCTGACGTACTTCAACAACGTTGATAACTACGGGTTTGCCGACGATCTTTTCTACAGCAACGCGGATCTTATCGATCTCGGAACCGCCGCGTCCGATAACCATACCGGGCTTTGCACAGTGAATAAATACTCTTACGCGAACGTTGTCGCGCTCAATCTCGATTTTCGGAACACCTGCGAGGAAGAGAGACTTTTTGAGATACTCTCTGACTTTATAGTCCGAAACGAGCGTGTCGCCGAACTCCTCGTCCTTTGTGAACCATCTGGAGTCCCAGTCTTTTATAACGCCGACTCTGAGGCCGTGCGGATTAACTTTCTGACCCATTTTTCGTTTCCTCCTCCCAATTATTCTTTCTCAGCCACTACGAGTGTGATGTGGCTTGTTCTCTTAAGGATACGGTCTCCTCTTCCCTTAGCTCTGGGCATCATACGCTTCAGAGTAGGACCGGGAGTAACCCAGCACTTGGATACGACAAGGTTCTTTGCATCCATATCGAAGTTGTGTTCTGCATTAGCGCAAGCGGACTTAAGAAGTTTGATAAGGCTCTCGCTTGCAGCCTTGTTTGTGTGCTTCAGAATCGCCATTGCAGTAGCTGCATCTTTACCGCGGATAAGATCGAGAACGATCTTTACCTTACGGGGCGAGATTCTGATATATTTCATTTTTGCATAAGCTTCCATTTATCCGTACCTCCCGCTTATTTACCGTTATTAGAGGTCTTTGAGCCGGCATGGCCGCGGAAAGATCTCGTAGGCGCGAATTCGCCGAGCTTATGTCCAACCATATCCTCGGTAATGTATACCGGCACATGCTTTTTACCGTCATGAACCGCGATCGTGTGGCCGACAAACTCAGGGTAAATTGTGGAAGCTCTCGACCATGTTTTGAGGACCTTCTTCTCTTTTGCATCGTTCATAGCCACAATGCGGCTGTAAAGCTTTGCTTCGACAAACGGTCCCTTTTTAAGGCTTCTGCTCATTTATATTGCCTCCTCCTTATTTACCGTTTCTGCGTCTGACGATGAACTTATTCGTTCTCGCCTTCTTGTTACGAGTCTTATAACCGTTAGTAGGTTTACCCCAAGGTGTTACAGGCGAAGGACGTCCGATAGGAGACTTACCTTCACCACCGCCGTGCGGGTGGTCGCACGGGTTCATCGCAGAACCGCGTACTGTAGGTCTAATACCCTTATGGCGTGTCTTACCTGCTTTACCGACCTTGACAGTGTCATGCTCGATATTGCCGACAACACCGATTGTCGCCTTGCACGAAAGGCTTACAAGTCTTACCTCTCCGGAGGGGAGACGGACCTGAGCCATTCCGTTCTCTTTAGCCATAAGCTGTGCATATGCGCCCGCGGAGCGAACCATCTGCGCACCCTTACCGGGATAAAGCTCAATGCTGTTAATAACAGTACCGACGGGGATATTTGCGATCGGAAGTGTGTTACCGACCTTGATATCGGAATCGGGACCCGTGTAAACGGTATCGCCTGCTGTAAGTCCGTCTGGAGCGATGATGTAGCTCTTACGGCCTTCAGCATCAGCAAGAAGTGCAATGTAAGCAGTACGGTTCGGGTCGTACTCGATTCCGATGACCTGAGCTGCACCGTTTACCTTACGCTTGAAGTCGATGATACGATACTTCTTTTTGTTTCCGCCGCCGTGATGACGGACGGTAATACGGCCTGAATGCTTCTTAAGAGTTGTTACAAGGCTCTTTTCGGGAGTGAACTTGGTAATCTCTTCGAAGGACGGCACCGACATATTACGGCGGCCGTTTGTAGTAGGCTTATACTTAATTGCTGCCATTTATCTTCACCCTCCTCAGTTCAAGCCTTCAAAGAATTCGATAGGTTTCGAATCCTCTTTGAGAGTTACGATGGCCTTTTTCCAAGCGGACTTGTAACCACTGTGAACTCCGTAACGTCTCGGCTGTTTTTTTACATTTATTGTGTTGACGCACTTAACGTCAACCTTAAACATTGCCTCAACTGCCTCGGCAATTTCAGGCTTTGTTGCATTCGGCATGACCTTGAACACATACTTCTTTTCTGCGCCCATAGCCATCGACTCCTCTGTAATAACAGGGGCGATTATGATGTCATAAATGGTTTTCATTTATGCAAACACCTCCTCGAGCTTCTCTGCCGCTGCTTTGGCAACCACGAACGTGTCGGCATTGAGTATGTCATATACGTTTACCGCGGTGCATACCGCAGTCTTTACGCCTTCAATGTTTGCAAAGGACTTTACGGTCTTTGCATCGTTATCGGCAAGAACAACAAGGCTCTTCTTTTTAGCTCCGATAGCAGAAAGCATATTGACCATTGTCTTTGTCTTAAACTCACTTGTCGTGATGTTGTCAACGACGATCATGTTTCCGCCTGCGACCTTATCGCTCAGAGCGCTGCAGATAGCGATCTTCTTAACCTTCTTGTTAAGGCTGATCTTGTATTTTCTGGGCTTCGGTCCGAGCGCAACGCCTCCGTGTGTCCACTGAGGAGATCTGGTAGATCCCTGTCTTGCGCGGCCTGTTCCCTTCTGGCGCCACGGCTTCTTGCCGCCGCCGGAAACCTCTGTACGAGTGAGGGTAGACTGTGTACCCTGTCTTTGATTGGAGAGATATGCTCTGACCGCTGTATGAAGAACAGTGGCGTTTACCTCGGCACCGAATACTGCATCGGAGAGGGTAATCTCGCCCGTTTCTTTACCCGCCATATCGACTATTTTTAAAACCGGCATGTAACTTCCTCCTTCCGATTACGCATTCTTGACCGTATCACGGATGAATACGATACCGCCTTTAGCTCCGGGAACTGCTCCCTTTACAGCGATAAGGTTTGCTTCCGCGTCGATCTTTGCGACTTCAAGATTTAATACGGTGACCTGCTCGTTTCCGTACTGTCCGGGCATTATCTTATTCTTGAAAATGCGGGACGGTGTGGATGTCGAGCCCATAGAACCGGGCTGACGGTGGATAGGTCCTGTACCATGTGTCATCTTCAGTATGTGTGCGTTCCATCTCTTAACAACACCTGTGAATCCGCGGCCCTTGGTGATGCCGGTTACGTCGACCTTTTCACCTGCAGCAAAAATATCTGCGGTGACGGTATCGCCTACATTAAGTCCCGAGCAATCGTCAAGTCTGAATTCCTTAAGGTGCTTCTTGTTTGTTACGCCTGCTGCCTTAAGATGTCCGAGTTCCGGCTTTGTAAGCTTGCGCTCCGCGATATCTTCAAATCCGAGCTGAACAGCTTCGTAGCCGTCGTTTTCTACTGTTTTCTTCTGAGCAACGACACAGGGTCCTGCTTCGAGAACAGTTACGGGGATTACATTTCCCGCTTCGTCGAAGATCTGGGTCATGCCCAGCTTCTTTCCGATGATACCTTTTTTCATTATAGTATCTTTTCCTTTCCTGCACCGCGAGGGTGCGCATGTTATTGGTTGACTGCGAGAGCCAACATGACAATACCGTAGGCTGCATTACGCAGCGCGGCCTGCTTCAATGCCGTTTTGCGCCGGCAATACGCCGCGCGTTTTCACGCGCTTTTCCGGGAGTTCGATCAGAGCTTTATCTCGATCTCAACGCCCGCCGGAAGCTCAAGGCTCATCATTGCTTCAATAGTCTTCTGTGAAGGTTTTATTACATCAATGAGTCTCTTGTGAGTTCTCATCTCAAACTGCTCGCGGCTGTCCTTATACTTATGAACTGCGCGAAGGATCGTTACGATCTCTTTATCTGTAGGAAGCGGTACGGGACCGGAAACTGTTGCGCCGTTGCGCTTTGCAGTTTCAACAATCTTTTCCGCAGCCATATCGATAAGAGTGTGATCGTAGCTCTTCAGTCTGATTCTGAGCTTTTCCTTTACTGCTGCCATCTGTTTTTCCTCCTTGAAAAATATGTCAGGGGGAATACGCATCAAATGCCCGTTTTGCGTGTACAGTCTCCGCTCGGGTTATAGCGGAAATCGGCGCACACCGTGCCGGGTGTTTCGGCATCTTCCATTAAAAATAACGGATAAGCCGAACCGCGTCCGGAACAGCCATGCCGTAACTTTTAATGTAAGCTGCCGTTTGATACGATGCCGCCCGGTTTAAAAACTCGGACATACTCCGCGGAAATTCCCCGTGTAATTACACACAGCCACCTTCCGCCTCATCGCACATCAAGCTTTACTATTATACAATAAAAAGAAAAATTTTGCAATAGATTTAGAAATTTTTTTATGTTTTTTTCATCTTTTACAATTTGTTCACAATATTCTCCACCAAAACCGAATTTCGACATAAAAAAATAATTTTCATTCCCACCCGTCGAAATCGGTCGATATCTTTTTGCCGTAAAAGTCCATTTTACGATAAAAAGTTCATTTTATCCATTGACATTTTTTTGCAATTATGGTAAAATAAATCCAACATGAGACATATACTGCGCTCATACACAAAAAATACAAATTAAAATTAAAAAATTACAAAAAGGAGAATGAAAAATATGAAATCAACAGGAATCGTAAGAAAAATCGACGAACTCGGCCGTATTGTTCTTCCTATAGAAATCAGAAACACACTCGATATCAAATCAAAGGACTCAATTGAAATATTTGTCGATGACGACAAGATCGTACTCAAAAAATACCAACCCTCATGCATATTCTGCGGTAATTCCGACTATGTAACCATTTTCCGCGGTAAACTTGTTTGTGCCGACTGCATCGCAGCAATAAAGCGCTCCATAGTTCAGTAATTTTTTCCTATTTATTTTTATTACATTTTATTATATATATTATCATAATTAATAATTATTTAAAGCTCCGGCGTACATACGCCGGAGCTTTTTGTATGCGGAAAACCGCAAAGCACGGTACA
>CALGZV010000427.1 GCA_937934385.1 uncultured Clostridia bacterium
AATATATGCTGTAGTATATTTATATATACATAATAAAACACTGCCGATTCAAAATCACACGATTCAAGTACCGCATCTGAACTGCATAAATTTAAACAGAAGCTGCCGTACGGCAGCTTCTGTAATCTTCTTGATTTAAAATTTTATTCTGCTATCGGATTTCCGTCTTTATCGAAAATCGGAAGCTCGCGGAGATAAATTATATCGCTTCTGTTTTTTGCTGCACCTTCGGCAAGTATAGCCATTTTTCCGACAACCTCTCCTCCTGCCTGAGCAACAAGGTCTTCGAGTGCATGCAGGGATTCGCCTGTTGATATTACGTCGTCAACTATCAGTACACGTTTTCCTTTCATTTGCTCAATGTCTGAGCGGTCGATATAAAGTGTCTGGATGCGTTCCGTCGTTATAGATTTTACCTCTACTTTAATTACATTTTTCATATAAAGCTTCGGTGCTTTTCTGGCAAGTACATAAGTGTTTTTGCCGCTTTGACGCGCCATTTCGTGTACGAGGGGGATTCCCTTGGATTCGGCAGTTACCATTACATCAAAATCAGGTGCTTTTTCAAGCAGTGCTTTTGCCGATGCTACAGTAAGTTCAACGTCCCCGAAAATAACAAATGCTCCGATGTACAAATCGTCCGTAAGCTCGCAAAGAGGAAGTCTGCGTTTTACTCCGGCAATATCTATTTCATAGTATTCCTTCATTTAATTCATTCCTTTAGGTACAAGCCTGTATTTTGCAGCTAAAATAATTATACCACAGATTTTTGAAAAAGAAAAGGCTTTTTTTGATTTTATGAAGCACGGAATTTTAAATATATATTATTTTTACATTATACTGCGGGTGCCTTTTTACCGAAAAGCAGAAAAGCTCTTTAGTCAGAAGAGCTTTTCAGTTTTATAAGCTTTAAATTTTCAGAATAGGTATTTATATAAGCTCAGAATGTTTTTGCATTTTTTTTCATTGCTCCCGCGGTTGCTGCTTCATCTGCGGCAGTTCCTGAAGTAACGGTATTGATGTCTATAGCCTCAAGAACAAGCTTTGTCACCTGTTCGGCCATTGCTCTTACACCAGCTTTGTCGTAGTGTATTCCGTCTGGCTGAGTATAGAGGTCAGGTTTTCCGCATACAAGGGCGCGCAGGTCGTCAAGCACATATCCGTTTTCTTCCGCATATTTTCTTATGAAAATATCTCTCTTTTCAACAAGATCGTTCTTTTCCTTGAGACCTTCTCGGGTGATATACTCATCGCCGTAGTTCATATCGGTAAGTGTAGACAGGATTATTTTTGCCTGAGGCTGAAGCTTGTGAAGAAGCTCAATGCATTTTACAAAACCTTCGCAGAATACATTATAATCGATCATGGAGTTATTGCATGCACCGTGAAGACCGTTGTTAAAATGAATAACGTCGTACTTATATCCGTTTGCGGAGCCGAAAAAGCACTCAAGCTCTGCGTAGAGAGCAGGATCGCCGGCGCAGCGTGAGCCGCTCATCATATCTACGGATATCGGAAGCCCCATCTCGTCTTTTATAATATTCTGGACTACAGGACGGTAATGATGTGTTATTGAATCGCCTATCAGAGCAACTCTTGTTCTGTCAAAATACAGACCTTCATCAAACCATATGTTAGTCCATTCTGCGCCCTCGCGGGGAAAAATTACATCGGATTTCATATATAACTGTGGTTCCTTTCTGTGATCCGCTAATTTGCGGAAAAAAACTCAAATATATTCATGGCTGATCGCACATGAGATCCTGAAGTATTCTAACACAAATATAAAAAAAAGTCAATGCTCAGCGCCGAAAAATAAGACGCTGAGCATTGTTTACTGTAAACTCAGATTTTCATTGTTTCCCGAAGGGTATATAACAGGAGACATAGCAATTCAATTTGCATTTTCTTCGTCATATGCGGCACGTACAGCTTTGGCAAGCTGATCGGCGCAGGAAGTCTGCTTGAAACCGCATGTGTTTCCGGAAAGCGTTTTTTCAATAAATTCAACGGACTGACCTTCAAGTATCTTTGAGATGGCTTTAAGATTGCCGTTGCAGCCGCCTGTGAACACTATGCCGCTGACGCGGTCACCTTCGAGATTGAATGTGATCATTGATGAACACGTTCCGTGTGTTCTGTATTCGTGTTTCATGATTAGACAGTGCCTTTCTTGAATAGTTAACTCTTATATCGTGTTGGCGGGTGTCCGTCCGGTTTTATCAATCGAATACGTATATGCGCATAGCGCGTCTTCCGAACTGTATCGCATCGTTTATATCACTTCCGGTATAAACGTCGATTTTGTCGCCGATTATAGCTCCGCCGGTATCTTCGGCGGAATAAAAACCGTCGTACATGTTATAGCCGTTATAACCCGAGACGTATACGCGGCTTCCGAGTGCGACTACCTGCGGATCTACCGCTATCATACCTTCGCTTACGATTTTTCCGGTACTTGTATGATTGCCTTCAAAATCGGGGCCGCCGTATGCGGTTGCTATAACGTCTCTGTAGTACGAGTAATGATACTCGCGTCCGCCTACTTTAATTGTGCCGCCGCTGCCTTCTTCAATAATCTGGGCAGTCGGCTGTGTGGTGATCGTTTCGTCAACCACAACAGATTCGACAAGCTCTCCGTTCACATATTTGTTCTGGACGGATTGAATGCTGTCACCGCAGGAACCTTCCTGGATAATATTTACCTCCCCTTTAGGGATTGTAGGTACGTATATCGTTTCGGTTTCAAACGGAACTACGGCGGATTGTTCGACCGTTTCAACGGTCGTGACATCTACGTTCAAATCCATTCCGGGAGTGATCACTGTCTCGTCGGGGCAGTTCAGAATATCATCGTCATCAAAACCATAGTCAAGACTTTTGATAAAATCCCGCGCTGTCATTACAGGACTGGCTACCAGTCTATCAATGCCCAGCATACTGCATTTAAGATTTACATACGTAGTGTCGTTGCAGAATGTAAGAAAACTGTTTTGATTTTCAAATTCATAATTTTCCGGCAGTGAGGAATGAGATATTGCTATTCCCGAATCTGCTTCAATTCTTGTTACGCAGAAGAAAAGCAGACATACTGCGAAAATGAAATATACACCTGCGATTGCGATGTTTTTTATTCCTATACGTTCTTTTTTTGTCGCATCTGTTTCAGAAACGTCGTTTACAGTAATTTCGGCTGACGTTACGCATGTGTCTGCGATACGCTTGTTTTTTGTTCTGATGCTGTCGGCTCCTGCACAGGATTTATGGCATGTCTCGGAGCCGTCTTTCTCGGAAGGCGAAAAAAGAGCGGTAGGACGGAAAGTATATCTGCGCTTTACATAACATACCGAGTAGGTAGGCGAACGTAACGCGCGTTTGAACCGATTTTCAAAAAACATCCCGTCATTCATCGGTGTGACTTGGTCCATCAGGTCCCTCC
>CALGZV010000428.1 GCA_937934385.1 uncultured Clostridia bacterium
GACGCCTATAACAGGCAGCATATCCGCAATCGCTATTATCAGCGCAGCGACTGCCGAATACTTTATTCCTATCATCAAAAATCCGGTGAGAAGTTCTGCAAATGTAATAAGCAGGATAAGAGCATAAGCCCGCAGATATGAAGCGCCCGTCCGCTTTATACCGTCCGCTGCTTTTAATACGATCCGCGATATACTTTTCGGTATAAAAGAGAGAATCCGTGCATTTAAGCCGCTGAAATCCATGCATATATAATATGAAGATGTAACCATTATTACGGTAAAGAACACTGCACCCGGAATCCCTGAAACTACCGATGCGGCAAGCTCAGGAAGATATATTGCTGCACGGCTGATTGCATCTCTGAGTAAGCCAAGTCCTTTATCCGCCACTGCATCGGCATCGGCAATAGCCGATCCGCCTCTCTGCGGAAGCTTTTCGGATATCCACTCGGCTATTCCTTTTATATATGCAGCTATTGAATCATAATTTTCAACAAGCGACTCAACAATATTCCCGCATTCATAAAAAAGTCTGCGTATCACCCAAAATAAAGACGCGCCGACAACCGTATAAAGCAGTGTTATTCCAACAGCGCAAAGCAGGCCGAGCGGAGTACCGGTTTTTTCGTGAAGCCATAAAAGCGCAGGTCTTATCAGCATCGACACTACCCACGCTATGGCAAACGGAAGTAAAATATCAAAAACGCATCTTAATCCCACAAAAAGCAATAATGCTCCGGCAACGATATAAAAGAAAATTACGGCAATCCTTTTCCATCCGTTTTCAGGCAGAAATGCCGGGCTTTCATCTTTTTTGTCATCCCGCGCACGGTCACGGTGTTCTCCCGATATATCTCTCATAAGTACTTCCTTTTCTTTGCCGAAGATATTCATAACAGACGCAAAGCGCTGTGATCTTATACAGACATTATTTCCATTTTATCTTTATTTATAACGGTAACAAATGCATAGTAACTGTTTATTTCCATATGCTTGGCATATGACGCACAAGCATATGGGTAAACATTCCTATACAATATTTCATATATTTTTACTTTTTACTTAGAAAGGATTTTTTATCATGGTACGTTTTGAAATGCAGGACGGAGGAATTATTGACATTGAGCTTTACCCAGATTCCGCTCCTATAACAGTTGCAAACTTTGAGAAATTAACAAACGAAGGATTTTTTGACGGTCTTCATTTTCACAGAATAATACCCGGCTTTGTAATTCAGGGAGGAGATCCCACAGGAACGGGTACGGGAGGCTCCTCGGAAACAATAAAAGGAGAGTTCAGAGCAAACGGTATAGACAACACTGTATCTCATACCAAAGGCGTGCTTTCTATGGCGAGAAGCGGAAGCTATACATACGGCTTTGATACCGCATCATCACAGTTTTTTATCTGTCTTGACGACAGCTGCCGCTCACTCGACGGTTACTACGCTGCTTTCGGCAAGGTAAAAGACGGCATGGAAGCCATAGATGCAATTGCCGCAGTACCGACTGACGGAGGAGATTATCCGCGCGTCGTATCTGATACAGTTGTTATAAAAAAAGCAACTGTTATTCCGGACTGAATTTATCCTACCTGAGTTATTTCAGCTCTTCCGCCGGAAAATCCGTGAGTAAAGCCTGACGTATCGGCAGTACATATATCGCCGCCTATCACCTTTCCGCGATAAACGATAACATTTGCGTATATAACCCCGGTATAATTAGGATAATTGGTAACTACATATGTATATCTCATTGCCTTTTTACGCTTATATTTTTCAAGGTCAAGTCCCTGTTTTTTCTGAATATCATTATACGATTCCATTACGCTGTCAAATTCAGACGGAATTGTGATCTCACCTTCATCGGCAGGATCTGCCTGGACCTCCCAGCCAAACTGTTTTAAAAAAGACACTCTGTCATCGTTTGTCTTGATCCCGCTGTAATTTATACTTTCTCCGTCCTTAAAGGTTTCCGCAGAGGCTGGAGAATCGGCCTCATATGTAGGAATCAGCGTTATAAGTACTATAAGCGTAACAACCGACAGTGCCAAGACACCGAAAAATTTCACGGTAGACGCGCGCAGTGAATAAATAAACATTGTAAAGACCTTTCCTTTCGTGTAAATACATTACGTACGGCGATGCATCGGCTGTAAACCTGTTTACAGGCTGAATGTCTCATTTCCGCCGATAATTTACTTTTCTGAAATATTTTATGCTGCAAAAGGGCACAATATGACACTGTGCTCGCGACCGAAAATATAATCAAAATGAAAGCTGTAAATTTTATGAAGAAAATTTTTACCTATCCTATCGTTATAAAACGCGGATGCACGGCAGATGCGCGCCGTTATCTTGATGAAAACTTCGGAAAAAGTTTTGCAGTTGTTTGCGACGAAAATACAGAGTACCTCGCAAAAGACTCTTTTCCGTACAGTAAAAAAGTATTATTCCCCGCAGGAAGCCATGCAACCGAGGAAAATGCGGATATACTGATAAATGAAATACGCTCGGGAAAATTTCAGTGTCTTGTCGCATGCGGTTCAGGTTCGGTACACGACATAACAAGATACGCATGCCACTCGGAAAAGATCCCTTTCGTGTCCTTTCCCACAGCTCCGAGCGTTGACGGATTCGTATCAAACGTAGCTGCCATGACCTTTAAAGGGCGCAAAATAACCTTTCCGTCTACGCCTCCGGCAGCACTTTTTGCCGACGCAAACGTATATGAAACAGCCCCGTCGGCGCTCACAGCCTCAGGTGTCGGAGATATTGTCGGAAAATACGTCTCTCTCTTTGACTGGGAATTCACCGCACTTCTCACCGACGAAACCGTAGAAGACGATATATATAAGCTCGAACGCGATGCGCTCGAAAGCGTAATGAATTCCGATATCGGCTCTCCGGACTATATCGAGCATGTCATGCAATGTCTTGTAAAATCAGGAATCGCAATACAGATGAAAGGCAGTTCACGCCCTGCATCCGGCGCCGAACATCATCTGTCCCATCTCTGGGAAATGAACTGTATCAGCGATGAAACGGACGCGCTTCACGGTGAAAAGGTCGGTGTATCCACTCTTTTGGTGCTTGACAGATATAAAAGATCAAAAGCACTGCGCTTCAAGCCCAAACCGCTTGACAAGGAATACCTGCTTCCGATCTTCGGAAAGCTTTCAGACGGAATAATCGAGGAAAACACTCCCGACACGCTTGCACTGATATCTCAGGAAAAGCTTGACCGATGCTCGGACAGTATTATAAAACTCATAGACGCTCTTCCCTCTCCCGATACGATACGCGAATATCTCCTGTCTGTCGGCGCTAAGACAACACTCGGAGAACTCGGACTTCCGGACACTGCGGAATTTGCGGAAAAAAGCCTCGATTATGCTCCGTATGTACGAAGCAGACTTACCATGCTCAAGGTAATATGATGCAAACGGCTGTCTTTTAGGGGCAGTATATTTTAAGCGAAAGGATATTTCCCGATTATGATAAAGGTTCTTCATGCTGCGGATATTCATCTCGATACGCCGTTTAATATAGGCGATATACAAAAATCCCAGATAATGCGAAGCGAACACCGCGGAGCTTTTTCATCCCTGATGACGCTGGCAAGAATCGAAAAATACGATATTGTTCTGATTGCCGGAGATATGTTTGACAGCGAATATATAACACCGGATACGCTTGCGCTTGTAATGCGTGAATTCAGATCATGCCGCGATTGCCGCATAGTCATATCGCCAGGCAATCACGATCCTTTCACACCGGACAGCGTATGGGCAAAAAACGAATTTCCCGACAATGTATATATTTTTGACAGTGATAAGATTTCCTGCTTTCATTTTGATGATATAAACACAGATGTATACGGATATGCCTTTACAGCGCAGCATATGAGCAGCTGTCCGATCTGTGATGCGCCGGAAATCAACAAAGACAGGATAAATCTTCTGTGTGCGCACGGAGATCTTTATGACGGAGATTCACTATTCTGTCCGGTAAAAACAGCCGATCTTCTCCGCGTCGGTTTTGACTATGCCGCTTTCGGACATATTCATAACAGTGACGGAATACGAAGAAGCGGAAATACATGGTACGGCTACAGCGGCTGCCTCAATGCACACGGATTTGATGAGTGCGGATACAAGGGAGCTGTAATAGCGGCCATGAGCAAGGATAACGGTGTATTCGAAGCTTCGGTTCGCGGAAAAAGATTTTCAAAGCGAAGATTCGAAAATGAAACCATAGATCTGACCGGCTCGAAAAATGATGATGAAGTTCTCGGACGCATCGGAAATTTTATACGCGAAAAACACTACGGAGAAGATACTCTGCTTAGTCTGACTCTCACAGGCAGCATCTCTCCGGACGTAAATCTGTCAGACAGCGCGATGCTCGATTTTATCTCGCAGGGACTTTTTCATGCATGGCTGATAAACTGCACCGATCCGCTTTTCGGTTCTGAACTGCTCGCATCGGATCCGACTGTCAGGGGAGCATTTTTTAATTCTCTGCTTCCCAAGCTCAAATCCGATGAAGAAGAAACAAGAATCACCGCGGCAG
>CALGZV010000429.1 GCA_937934385.1 uncultured Clostridia bacterium
CAGCTCGGCAAATTCGTATCCGTAGCCAAACGTTCCCGAAGCGGGAATAACCGGATTATCCAGCGTAATGCCGCAAAGATCAACATTCATTTTTCCCATAAGATCTCCTCCTTACGCAGTACCGGTCCTTCCCTGCAAATTCTCTTATAGCCTGTGACGGTCTTGCACGAACAGCCCATACAAGCACCGAAGCCGCACCCCATACGCTCTTCAAAACTGAACTGACCGTCCGTTTTCGCAGTTTTGTACACCGATTTAAGCATCGGTTCCGGTCCGCATGTGTAAAAATAGGTATATCCGTCCGGAAGCGCATCGGTAACAAATCCGCGGGTACCGTAGGAACCGTCGGCAGTCGTTACGGTAACATTTACTCCGAGCGCGCGGAATTCGCTCTCGCCGAACACCTCGTCGGCAGTATTGAAACCGAGAACCGCAGATACCTTTTTACCCTCTCCGATAAGCTTTTTCGCAAGCATATAAAGAGGGGGAACGCCGACGCCGCCGCCGATAAGCAGAGGTCTGTCTCCGGATACCGAAGTATCGTATCCGTTTCCGAGTCCTGTCAGTATATCGAGCGTATCTCCCTGTTTCATCCGGCTCATCATTCCGGTACCCCGTCCGACTACCTTGTATATTATCGTTACAGAATCGCTGTCTTTGTCGTAAACCGAGATGGGACGGCGGAGAAACGCGCCGTCAAGTTTAATGTTTATGAACTGTCCCGGCGCGGTTATCGCTCCGGTGTCCCCCGAAAGTCGCATTTTGTATACGGATCCGGTGAGAGGGATATTTTCCGTTATAGTGAATAATCCTTGCTTCATTATGTCTGCCCTTTCTTCCGACTTTTCACAGCGCAGAGATATCACTTTGCGCTGTGAAAAGTATTTTCCGTATTCTTATTTTTTATGCGTCGATCGTCGATATCGTCAGAGTTGTCTCCTCAAGAACGTCAAGAAGTACGCGCACGGTGTCAAGCGATGTAAACATAGTTACATTGTTTTCGGTGGCACAGCGTCTGATTGCAACACCGTCGTCATAATGAATGCCCGAAAGTATCGCACGGGTATTGATAACATAGCTTACGTATCCGGAGCGAATCGAATCGAGAATCTCTTCGCTTCCCTCACTGATCTTTCCGCGCACTCTTGTGCGTATTCCGTTCTCTTTCAGGAAATTGGCAGTTCCGATAGTAGCCTCTATATTAAAGCCCATATCATAGAAACGGCGAATCAGCGGAAGCGCTTCCTCCTTATCCTCGTCGGCAAGGGTGACCACTACGGTCCCGTAATTCTGCACCTTGATGCCGGAGGCGATCATGGCCTTATACATGGCCCGGTGCAGCTTCT
>CALGZV010000430.1 GCA_937934385.1 uncultured Clostridia bacterium
AGAGGTGCTGAACTTTTTGACGTTACGCTGAAAAAGCCTGAATACGATGACGTCGGACTTGAATTTGCGACGTTTCTGATGGATGAAAAGCGTTGCTGCCGTAACGGATGCGTGTTCTGTTTTATAGATCAGAATCCGCCCGGTATGCGCGAGACGATATATTTTAAGGATGATGACCGCAGACTTTCTTTCCTGCACGGTAACTATATAACGATGACGAATCTTACCGATGACGATATAGACCGTATGATTGAAATGCGTTGTTCTCCGATAAATATATCTGTACATACTACAAATTCCGAACTGAGATGCAGGATGATGAAAAATAAGCATGCAGGAAAAGTGCTTGAAATTATGCGTCGGTTTGCGGATGCACGTATCGAAATGAACGCTCAGATAGTTCTTTGCCGGGGCTTGAACGACGGTGAGGAGCTTGATCGCACGATGCGTGAGCTTTAGGAGCTTTATCCGAGACTCGGCAGCGTTTCGGTAGTTCCAGCGGGACTGACAAAGCACCGCGACGGATTATATCCGCTTACTCAGTTTTCAAAGGAGGAGGCGGCAGAGGTCATCTCTCAGGTCAACTCTTTCGGAGACAGATTTTTTGCCGAGAACGGTGTACGCCTTGTTTATTGTTCTGATGAATTTTATCTCAAGGCGGAAATGCCGGTTCCCGGTGAGGATTATTATGACGGCTATCCGCAGCTTGATAACGGTGTCGGAATGATCGCGTCAATGAACGGCGAGTTTTGTGCTGAGCTTGACTATCTGGACGAGTACGGCAGAGAGGGTGTCGGCGAGCTTTCGATTGCTACCGGAGCGGCGGCTTTCGGTTTTATAAGCTCGCTTGCACGGGAGCTTATGCGGCGCATAGAAGGCCTTGATGTTCATGTGTACCGCATAGAAAATGAATTTTTCGGGGATACGGTCACGGTTGCAGGCCTTGTTACCGGCGGCGATATTGCCGCTCAGCTGAAAGGAAAGCCTCTCGGCTCGCGGCTTATACTTCCGTCCGTCATGCTTCGCGCAGAGAGGGATCTGTTCCTTGACGGCATGACGCCGGAGCAGCTTTCCGAAAAGCTCGGGGTTCCGGTAGTTTTCAGTGAAACTGACGGCGTTTCCTTTATAAAATCGGTGCTGGAGAGATGACCGCATCCGCAGGCATCTTACAGATTGAGAAAGCAGAGGTGGGCTTATGAGCAAACCAATAATAGCAATTGTCGGCAGACCGAATGTCGGTAAATCGACACTTTTCAACAAGCTGTCGGGCAGCAGGATATCTATTGTAGAGGATACGCCCGGCGTTACCCGTGACAGAATATATAACGATATCGAATGGAACGGCAGACAGCTTACGCTTGTCGATACCGGAGGTATCGAGCCTAAAACGGACGATATGATGCTCGGATATATGCGCGCTCAGGCACAGGCGGCTATTGATACCGCCGATGTTATCGTATTTATGACCGATGTTACGACAGGCGTTACCGCAAACGACAGGGATATTGCAACGATGCTTATGAAGAGCCGTAAGCCGCTCATTCTTTGTGTAAACAAGGTTGACGGTGTTGGCGCGCTTCCGATGGAATACTATGAGTTTTACGAGCTTGGAATCGATGGTGAGCCGATACCGGTATCTGCGGTACACGGAAGCGGTACGGGAGACCTTCTTGACCGTGTTACAGAGCTTTGTCCGAAATATACAGAGACAGAAGAAGACGATTCTATCCGCGTTGCGGTCATAGGAAAGCCTAATGCCGGAAAAAGTTCTATAATAAATAATATTCTCGGTGAGGATCGCCTTATAGTATCTTCGATTGCCGGAACCACGCGCGATGCGATTGATACAGTGTTTGAAAACGAGTTCGGCAGATATACATTTATAGATACCGCCGGAATACGCAGACAGAGCAAGGTTAACGACAGAATAGAGAAATTCAGTGTTCTCCGCTCCAAGGCGGCTGTCGAGCGCGCCGATGTGTGCCTTATTATGATCGACGCTACAGAAGGTATAACCGAGCAGGACGAACGGATCGCAGGTATAGCTCATGAGGCGGGACGTGCTTCGATCATTGTTGTCAACAAGTGGGACGCCATAGAAAAGGATAATGACACGGTAAAGCGGTTCAATGAAAAGATATCTACTGCGCTTTCATATATGCCGTATGCTCCGATCGTGTATGTTTCGGCGCTTACCGGTCAGAGGGTGTCAAAGCTTTTTGAGCTGATAAACTATGTACATGAGCAGTCGTGTATGCGCATCTCTACAGGTATGCTGAACGATGTACTCAACGATGCGGTTACACGTGTTCAGCCTCCGACCGATAAGGGACGCAGACTGAAGATATATTACATGACTCAGACGGGGGTAAAACCGCCGGAATTCGTTATATTCTGCAACGATACCGAACTGTTCCATTTTTCGTATCAGCGGTATCGAGAATCAGATCCGCGAAGTGTTCGGCTTTAAAGGGACTCCGATGGTCTTTAATATAAGACAGCGCGGTAAGGACAAGGACTGAGGCGGATTTATTTTGAAAGGAATATTCATTTATGTATACGTTTGCGAATCTTTGGAATAAGGGTTTTTTTGGTATTCTCGGAGAGAATGCCGGACACGGATATATATTTTTTATAGGTGTGGTTCTTTCGGCGGTAATTGCGTATCTTATCGGAAGCGTTAATTTCGGCGTGCTTATATCAAAACTTGCTTACCGAGACGATGTGCGCTCTCACGGAAGCGGAAACGGCGGAATGACAAACATGCTCCGTACATACGGACGCGGCGCTGCCGCCGTCACTTTTCTCGGAGATGCATTCAAGGCGGCGCTCAGTATTCTTGTTGTAGGACGTATGCTTGCAGGTCAATGGGGAGCTGATATCGCAGGACTTGCCTGCGTTCTCGGTCACGTATTTCCGGTTTATTTTAACTTTAAGGGCGGTAAGGGCGTTGTAACGGTTGCCGTTATGATTCTATGCCAGAATCCTTTTGTTTTCCTGACGCTGCTTATTATATTTATCATTGTTGTGCTTATGACAAAATATGTCTCGCTCGGCTCATGCATGTGTATGATCGTATACCCGTATGTACTTTACAGAGTTACGGGCAGCTACGGCACGCATATCATTATTGCAATGATCGCTGCTTTGTTTGTAGTCTGGATGCACAGAGAGAATATAAAACGCTTGCGTGCCGGCAAGGAAAACAAGATCTCTCTTTCGAAAAAGAAGAAATCGAAGGAGGAGAAACCGGAGTCTGACAAAGGTGTAAATAATGAGGATTCAGAAGACTGATTTTTCTGTCAGAGGGTATGTTGTGCGGAGAGATCTGCGTGCGGTGTCCGTGCGACCGAAATTACCGTTTATTCTGTTTTAGTACTTATGAAAAAAATAATCGGTTTTTGACTATAAAATTAAAAAATCTCTTGCAATTCATAAAATTATATGATATAATAAATTTGTCGCTGTTGACGTGACCGTACGGTTATCGATACGGCTTTCTGCCTGCTGTATACGGCGAGGCAATTCTTTGGTAAAATCACTGGTCGGTTATGCGGGTGCAGAGATGCGGACTTTGTCCTGCAAAAGCGTATTTATCGGCGTTTGTAAGGTTTTTCTTTACATGTGCTGAATGCAAAGCCGCCGCGTGACCGCAGTTTAAAGGGAAAGGAATGATTATAGACATGGCAAAATGTGAACTGTGCGGAAAGGGCGTTACTTTCGGTTGTAACGTATCTCACTCACACCGCAAGACGAACAGAACTTGGAAGCCTAACGTAAGAAAGGTAAGAGTTATCACAGCGAACGGCACTCATAAGTCGGTCAATGTTTGCTCGAGCTGTCTGCGTTCCGGCAAGGTAGTACGCGCTTAAGTGTACCTGCTTCGCGGTAGTATATAACTGAAAACAAGATCCCCCGTTTCTGTGCAGAGGCGGGGTTTACTTGCGTTTACGGATATTTTATCTGATGATATCGGGAGAATAATGTTTTGACTGTTTTTGTGGCGTCCCGGCTTGATGCCGAGTGTGAAAATATGATTTTGTCCGCGTTCGGGAGCAGTATTCTGTCGGCTGAAAATGCAGTTCAGGTGCATTCGAAAGGCTCGTCCGACCGTAATTGCATGCATACTTTGTCCGAATGTGCAGACAAGGGCTGTATGCCGCGTGCTGACCGTGCGACGGAAAATGCAAACAGTGTTACGGAATTTGCGGACTGTACGCATCAGATGTGCGGCGATGTACATATTGTACGGCTTCCGCGTTTTGCGGCTCTTGATGCGCCTGTTTCCGATCATCCGGACATGCTTTTGTTTGCATATAAGGAGCGGATACTCTGTCCTGAGGCATATTACATGCAGAATGAGAATATATTCGCAGGCAATGCCAGAGCCGTACCGACACACACGCATATTCTTGAATACGGAGGAATATGTGCTTATCCAGACGATATTGCACTGAATGCCCTGAGAATGAGATTTCCGGACAGAGGAGACTTTGTTCTGTGCCGTGCCGATAGTGCTGCGCGCGAGCTTCTGAGCATGTTTGACCGGGGTAATATAATAAATATCCGTCAGGGATATGCGGCATGCTCGGCATGTAAGGTGACCGAGCGGGCTATAATAACCGCTGACAGGGGAGAGGCTCTTGCCGCAGAGCGTCTTGGAGCGGATGTACTTCTTATATCACCCGGCGGCATAGCTCTCCCCGGATATGATACCGGGTTTATCGGCGGAGCGTCCGCACGTATCGGAGACGCGCTGTTTTTCTTCGGAGATCCGATGCTTCATCCCGACGGAGAACGTATAATGGATTTTGTTCAGTCCCATATCGGGGAGAAGCATGTACTTGAAGATGAAATACCGCTCAGACGGGTATTTTGTGCGCACGGAGTATTGCGCGATCACGGCGGAGCCGTTGTGTGCGGATGAGTATGTAAGAAATGAAAGCTTAAGTGCCGTAGGCTTATGCATACGGCACTTAATATTTAGTATCTTAATGGGTGTCAGGCGCAAAGCGCGGCATAGAGTCACATGTCGACGTTGTAATATGTGATGGTGATGAAAACAGACGGAAAAAAGCTTGTCAGTCAACGCCTTGTTCGGATCTGTTATGCACATGTATAAAAAAACGTCCTCCGAATGAACGCATCGTGTAAATGTT
>CALGZV010000431.1 GCA_937934385.1 uncultured Clostridia bacterium
TGATCGCCTCTGAGAATATTGTATCCGAAGCGGTTCTGCTTGCGGCAGGCGGCGTTCTTACAAACAAATATGCTGAGGGTTATCCGGGAAAGCGTTATTACGGCGGATGCGCGTGTGTTGATATTGTTGAAGAGATCGCACGTGAGAGAGCAAAGAAGCTTTTCGGCGCAGAACATGCAAATGTTCAGCCTCACAGCGGCGCTAACGCTAACCTTGCAACATTTTTTGCACTTCTTCAGCCCGGAGACACCGTACTCGGAATGAATCTCCAGCAGGGCGGACATCTGTCGCACGGTTCTCCCGTAAACATCTCAGGAAAATATTTCAATGTAGTTCCTTACGGTGTTGATCCGGTAACGGAAATGATCGATTATGATGAGATGAGAAAGATCGCACTTGAGAGCAAGCCTAAAATGATCGTTGTCGGTGCGAGTGCATATTCGAGAATCATTGACTTTAAACGCTGCCGTGAGATCGCAGATGAAGTCGGAGCATACCTCATGGTTGATATGGCACACATTGCAGGTCTTATCGCTGCAGGTGTTCATCCGTCACCTGTTCCGTATGCAGATGTTGTTACCACAACTACGCATAAGACACTCAGAGGTCCCCGCGGCGGTATGATCCTATGCCGTGAAGAGCTTGCAAAGGCGATCGACAAGGCTGTATTCCCCGGAACGCAGGGCGGACCGCTTATGCACATCATCGCAGCAAAGGCAGTTGCACTCGGAGAGGCACTGACCGAGGAGTTCAAGGATTATCAGCGTCAGATCGTAAAGAACGCATCTGTTCTTTGCAGTTCTCTTATGGATAATGGCATTGACATCGTTTCAGGCGGTACTGACAACCACCTCATGCTTCTCAAGCTTATGAAGCATGACCTTACAGGTAAGGAGCTTGAGCGCCGTCTTGATGAGGTTCATATTACTGCTAACAAGAACACAGTTCCGAACGATCCTCAGAGTCCGTTTGTTACAAGCGGTTTGAGAATCGGTACTCCCGCAGTTACAACAAGAGGCTTCAAAGAAAATGAGATGAAGCTCATTGCGAACTGGATCACCGATGCTATAAATGACTTCGACGCAAATAAGGATAGAATTTCGAGCGAAGTTCAGCAGCTCTGCGAAGCATATCCGCTTTATTGATTTAATAAGCGTAAACTATATGTAAACCACAAGCAGCCCGGGGTATAACACCCGGGCTGTTTTATACTCATTATCGAATAAAATAGAAATAAATATTGAAAATACAGAATTTATGCATTATAATATCAGTAGTATAAAGAGATTTGAAAGTCTGAAAGATAAATTTTCAGACAGGATATTTTGCGATTTCAGATTAGAGTAAGGTATAAGTATATTTAATTTAAGTATAGCTGTTATCTATGTTCAGGAAAGGTATATAATTTATTAACATTAAATCGGCGTTAGTTGGTTTATGCCAACTCTAACGGGAAAGAAGGGTATTATGGAATTAATTATAACATTGATATATGTAATAATAGCTGTCATTATCGCTAAAATAATTATAGCAAGACATTTTTATAAATGCACTGAATGCGGTCATCGCTTTAAGGTGAAATGGTTTTGGGGGGGCTAGTCTAGGTCTCCATGAGGGAGATAAGAGAATGTTGCAGTGTCCAGAATGTAAAAGACATACTTGGTGCAAAATAGATGACAATGGTAACTCGTGAAATATATAATATTTTTTGATCTTTATGGGGGAATGTTAAAGATGTTAATTCCTTTTTACGAGAATTGATGTATTTAAAAATTATTCCGATATCAAATTATATATTGTTGATCAATTAATTTAAGCGGTGTTTATGTCATAAACGTCGAAGCATTTGAATTTCTCATGAAAGATAGGTTATAATATGAATGTTCATTTCGGTTTTTCAATTATCGGTGCTGTGTTTCTGATTATGCTTTTTATTCCGAATCTGTTTTGGACACGAAATAAACCGAAAAATTATGATAAATATGCTTCTGATGAAAATAAAATACTTTTGATATTTGAACGTGTAGGAGAGGTTTTGGTTACATGCCTTGCACTTATTTTTGCTGATCCTGAAATCGGAAAACTGACTCCGCGGCTGCTCTTTCTTGCTCTTGCCATTGCAGTGATGATCTTATATGAGATATATTGGATCAGATATTTCAGAAGTGAACATAAAATGAGTGATTTTTACAGCAGTATTTTTGGAATACCTTTGGCAGGTGCAGTTTTACCCGTGATTGCATTTTTGCTTCTCGGTATATATAAAGAAAATATATTTCTGATAGTTGCGGATATCATTCTCGGAATAGGGCATATCGGTATACATGCCGGACATCTTGACGATGAGTAATCTATACCGAATACAAGAAATATTAAGTTATGTAATTTTAAAATAAGGTGCATATTTTAACGGATTGATAAAGAAAAATACCGTATTTGAATGATAAAAAGGCAGTGTGAATATAAAGAATCACACTGCCTTGCTTTTATAATTTAATTGAAAATTTGCTTATGAGAATAAACGCATATTATCTCTTAGAGAGAACGTCTTTTTCATATGCCTTGACATCGGCGAGCCACTGATTGCGAACCGGAACACCTGCTTTTTCGCAGTAAGCATCCCATACTGCTGCAAATGGAAGTGTTTTAAGTTCTTCGAGCATTGCAAGACGGGATGTGTAATCTCCGGTAAACTCGTATTCGCGGAGCTTGTCGATAGGAGCGAGCGCAGCAAAGAGAAGTGCTTTCTGCATGCTGCGTGTTCCGATTACCCATGCAGCGATACGGTTGATCGAAGCATCGAAGAAATCGAGTCCGATATGTACTCTGTTTTCGAATCCGCCCCATACGATCTCCTGCGCGATGTACTTGAGTTCATCGTCGAAGATAACAACATGGTCGCTGTCCCATCTTACAGGGCGCGATACATGAAGGAGAATATCATCGAGGAAGAGAAGCGCGGAAGATATTTTATCGGATACATACTCGGTCGGATGATAGTGTCCGGTATCGAGTGTGAAGGACATATTGTTCTTTTGAGCGTATGCAAGATAGAATTCGTGAGAACCGATCGTGCAGCTTTCAGCTCCGATTCCGAATACCTTTCCTTCGACAGAATCTATTGTATGCTTTTTATCGAATTTTTCAGCAAATATCTCATCGTAAGATTCAAGGAGACGCTTGCGCGCTGCGTAACGGTCTACAGGTATATCCTTGAATCCGTCCGGTACCCAGTGGTTATCCATTACTACATTGCCGAGTTCTTTTCCTATGTAATCTGCAATGCGGCGGCATGCGATTCCATGTTCGATCCAGAAACGGCGGATCCCCTTATCGGGATGAGAAAGAGTAAGGCCGTCTTCGCTGTTTTTATGTGAGAAGTATGTGGGGTTGAAGTCGATACCGAAACCGTTCTTTTTTGCCCACTCTACCCATGAAGCGAAATGCTTCGGCTCTATTTCGTTGCGCTCTACCTTCTCACCGCAGTTGTCAAGGTAGATAGCATGAAGGTTTATATTCTTTTTTCCGGGAATAAATGATGCTGCTTTTTCAAAGTCAGCGCGAAGCTGCTCTATTGTTGTTGCACGTCCCGGATAGTTACCGGTAGTTTGGATACCTCCGGTAAGATCTCCGTTCGGATTTTCAAATCCGCGTACATCATCTCCCTGCCAACAGTGCATTGATACCGGTATAGACGCAGCCTTTGCAATTGCAGCGTCGGTGTCAACACCGAATTCGGCATATATTTCTTTTGCAAGTTTGTAAGCTTCGGAAACAGACATGTTTATCTCCATTCTGCCGCCATGCGGCACATAATATTTGAGGTTGTTTTTATCGTGTGCCGATAAGTTAATTTTATCAGCATGTATGTAGGGTTAGTAACTTATTCAGCTCAGTCTTCAACAAGCTTGCAGAATCTTTCATAGCCTTCATCCCACATTGCAGCATCCTCAGTGTGAGGCTCATACTGCTTGATCTCAAAGGAATTGCGGACTATATGACGTGCTTCTGACATATCCTTGATTTCTCCGAGCGCCATTGCCTGTACACAGATGTTGCCGATCGCAGTTGCCTCGACGGGCCCTGCATATACCGAGATTCCGCATGCGTCTGCGGTGAGCTGGCAGAGCGGACCTTCCTTGCATCCGCCTCCGACGATATTTATAAACGGAGTTTTAGTACCCTTTACGCTGTCGATCTTGCTTACAGTCCAACGGTAGCAGAGTGCAAGGCTGTCAAAGATACAACGGACTATTTCGCCGTAGCTTTCGGGGACGGGCTGACCTGTTTTTTTGCAGTATTCAGCTATACGTCCTGGCATGTTTCCGGGAGCATTGAACACATAGTCACTCGGGTTGATTATGCTGCGAAGCGGCTTTGAAGCCATAGCTGCATTTGAAAGCTCATCGAATGAAAGCTGCTTGCCCTCGCGCGCCCACTGACGGCGGGATTCCTGCTCGAGCCAGAGTCCCATGATATTTTTGAGA
>CALGZV010000432.1 GCA_937934385.1 uncultured Clostridia bacterium
GATCCGCCGTGCGGATATTAACGTCGGTAGCAGGATACTTTTGGAGACCGAGGCAAAGGGCTTTAAAATATGTTACCGCCGTGTCAGATTTGTAAATGAACTTGTCGTAAACGGAAATGTATATGATGAGGTGAAAGCTGTTTTGGAGTTTGAACATAAGCTTTGCGCACGGCTTGACGGTCATTCGATCGAGGCAGGGTGTAAAGAATACGGCGATGACGGCTATAGCTATATTAGGCTCGACGGTAAAACCTTAGAGTGTAAAAAACGGTTGATTTAAAGATATTGACTAATCAAAAACGTACTGTTAGGTGGTTTAGGTAAAATGATTGAAGATTATGCTAAACATGCGGCCGTATGGGATTGGGACGGGTATGACAATTCTGCCGAATATGATTATTGGTGCGGTTATGCAAGTAAGTACGGCAAGAAAGTATTAATACCGATGTGTGCGCTCGGTCAGTCCGGTGCATATATGGCAGGAAAAGGATTCTGTGTTACGGCTTTTGATATTACAAAAGAAATGATCGATGAAGGACGTAAAAGATTCAGCTCGTTTGAGAATCTTACATTAAAAGTTGCGGATATATGTAATTTGAATTTAGCCGAAAAAAATTTTGATTTCAGTTTTATCGCGACTCAGGATCTGCACTTGTTATCTGATATTAGAATGGTTAAACAGGCGTTTAATTCTATTTCAGAACATTTAAGAAAAGGTGCATGTTTGGCGTTGGAATTAGTGCTGCCTGCGTCTGAGTCATATAACTGTCCTAAACAAACTTTTTATCCCAGGGTTCCGAATTATTCAGATAAAAAGGTATGGAAAGAGGGGCAAAGCAGATATGATGCTGTTACTAAAAAACATTGTATAGATCAAACCGTATATATACAGAGCAGCAGAGGAACTGAATCTTTTAATTACTCTGTTACTTTGAACGGAATGAAATTTCAGAAGCTTTAAATTGTGCCGGATTTAATGTCATAGGTGAATATAGAAATCGAAACAGGGAATGTTGGATTCCGGGGAATCAGGAATGGATTGTAGAAGCTGTTAAACAGTGAGGATTTGTTTTCAGCTTAAAATGCTGTTTCCGGCTTTAACAACTCTGTGGTCTCTTCTAAAATGCTTCCCGGTTCAAAATTGCCGCCTGTTTTCCGAAAAAGTGCTTGACTTTGCGGTGCAGATATATTATAATAAATACATAATTATATCTGTGGAGGTTTCGAAATGCAACACATTAAGACAATTAAGACGAAGAATCTGTGTGAGAGCGCTAAGAAGGGCGGATGCGGCGAGTGCCAGACGTCCTGCCAGTCAGCATGCAAGACAAGCTGCGGTATCGCAAATCAGCAGTGCGAGAATAAAAAGGAAAGCAAGTAATTCCGAACGTTTCAGAAACGCCGCCGCGATGGCGTTTTTTGCAGATGTACGAAGTAGTTCGGTTCATTGGGCAAGTATTTGCTTTACATATTAAAATAAATTATACCGCCGCAGAGCGGTAAAACGGAGACATATATGATACATCAGTATAAACTCGGAGGCTATAATATCGTACTCGACGTATGCTCGGGCGCGGTTCACGCGGTAGACGATATCGCCTTTGACATCATCTCGGAATTTGAGGATAAGCCGCGCGAGGAGGTAACCCAAAATGCGGTCCGGAAGTACTGCACGCAGGGCGTGACCGCGCAGGATATTGAGGAATGTTATGATCAGATTGCACAGCTTAAAGCGGACGG
>CALGZV010000433.1 GCA_937934385.1 uncultured Clostridia bacterium
CGATACATTTTCTATCGTTTCATCTGTACAAACAGTTTCTCCGCAGTCAGAACAGTAAAATACAGCGATCGGAAGTCCCCAGTGACGCTGACGGGAAATGCACCAGTCAGCACGGTCACGAATCATCTGTATCATTCTCTCCCCGCCCCATTCAGGCATCCATGTAACATTTTCACATGCCTTTACAGCGGCGTCTCTGAACGCTTCTACCGAGCAGAACCACTGAGGCGTTGCGCGGAATATGATCGGATGCTTACAGCGCCAGCAATGCGGATATGAGTGCGTTATCTTCTCGGACGCGAGAAGCGCTCCGCTCCCCTGCATATCGTTTATGATAGCATCGCCCGACTCCTCATAGTACATTCCTGCGTACTTTCCGGCGTCGGCAGTCTGATATCCCTTATCGTCGACAGGAACTATGATATCCATCTTATAACGCTTACATGTCATATAGTCGTCAGCGCCGAAACCGGGAGCAGTATGGACACAACCTGTACCGCTGTCCATAGTTACATATTCAGCCGTAAGAACAACACTGTCACGGTCAAGGAAAGGATGGCGTGCCTTGACATATTCAAGCTCGCTTCCCGTAAATGTCGCTACAGTCTCATAATTTTCGATTCCGGCAGCCTTCATAGTACGCTCACAGAGCGCGGAAGCAAGAATATATGTCTCTCCGTTTTCTGCTTTTACCGCAACATATTCCTCTCTCGGATGAACTGCGATCGCAAGGTTGCCGGGAAGAGTCCATGCGGTAGTTGTCCATATTACAAAATAAGTATTGTCACCGAGCGCTGCAAGCTTTTCATTTCCGTTTGAATCGGAAAGGGCAAACTTGACATAGATAGAAACACAGTCAACATCTTTATAATCAATCTCTGCCTCCGCAAGAGCAGTCTCGTCATGCGGACACCAGTAAACAGGCTTAAGTCCCTTATAGATGTAGCCTTTTTTATACATCTCTCCGAATACCTGTATCTCACGGGCTTCAAATTCGGGCTTCATTGTCAGATAAGGATCCTTCCAGTCACCCATTACACCGAGACGGATAAACTGAGCCATCTGCAGATCAACAAATTTCTGAGCAAAATCATGGCATGCATTACGGAACTCGGGAATCGTCATTCTCTTGCGGTCAAGCTTGCTCTGCTTGATTATCGCACTCTCTATCGGCATACCGTGGTTATCCCATCCGGGACGGTAACATGTGCGGAAGCCGCTCATTGATTTATACTTATTTATAAAATCCTTGAGTACCTTATTCATAGCCGTACCCATATGGATATTTCCGTTTGAGAAAGGAGGTCCGTCATGAAGTATGAAGCTCGGACAGTTTTCGTTTTTCTTCAGCATCTCATTATAGATGCCGTCCTCTTCCCATTTTTTCTGTATCTCCGGCTCGCGCTGCGGAAGATTTGCTCTCATTGAAAATCCGGTTTTCGGAAGATTAAGTGTTCCGGTATAGTCCTTTGCCATTTTATATCCCATTTCTCCGCCGATCAAATATTGATTGTTTTCATCGCTGCAGTTTCGGCGGAAGCCGCAGCTTAAATATATGTTTATTAAAATCGGAGATTACCGTAAAGCCGCATGCATTATTAAAGCAACATGCTGTGAATACACTCCGTATGTAATTTATATAAAAATCCGCTAATACCTGTATTTTCGGTTTATCTGCGGCGTCTCTTTCTTCCCGAAGCATTTATCTCATTTATAAGTCCGATATAATCATCGGATTCATCACTGTCAACTATGATTTTTTTCTCTGAAGCATCACTGTTATTTTTTTCAGTTTTTGCCTTACCGATACTTGTTTCTCCCTCTATTCTGATAGATTTGAGAGAACGTATAAACTCATCGTCATCGTCTGAAAAGTTTCCATCATCAATATTCATCTTAAAGCCGCCGGATTTCTCCGAATGCAGAATCATACGTTCTGCCCCAAGTGCTTCATCATCTGCCGATGCATAATAATCAGACAGATCGCCATTTATTACATCTGAAATAAATTCATCTTGCTGAGAGTCCGCGTTATCCGGTTCTCCGTCACATACCGATCCGCTGTTTAAAACATCGGTCTCGGTTTCTTCCGCGTCAGCAAGCTTAGCGCATGCAGCGTTTACAGTATCCCCATATTTTTTATCGGATATATCAGTTACAGACTCAGCGTCTATTTCTGAACCTTCGGACTCAAGCTTATCGGCAATTCCGCGCAATCCGCTGTCAGGAAAAAGGTCTTCAAACGAGAGCTGTCCGTCACGGGCGTCATCTATGCTTCCGAATTCTGCATCGTCCGACAGTTCAGCGCCGGTATCGGGCATTATCCCGCGCTCCGCATCAGATACATCTGTATCAACATCCTCAGCCTCAGAATCCGGTTCTTCCGTCTTATCATTACCTGCGTCAGGTTTTATTTCATTATCCGCATTTTCTTCCGAAGAGACCTCCGGATCGGGCATTTCTTCTAATATTTCCTCCGGCGTATGAGAAGCATCGGTGGTGTTTTCAGATTCTCCGTCATTTCCGCTCAGAATATCGCCTTTTATGCTCTCTACTACAAGCTTTATTACCGACTCATCAGAAAATTCCGATTCATCAAGCTCGTCAAGCTCGGGTGCAATCTTTTCAATATATTCAATATGCGTCTGATATGCGCTGAAAAGCTCATCCTTAAATTTCTTTACCATTCCGCGAAGCAGAAGCAGCTCGTCACGCTCCTCGCTTACAGCACTGCGAAACTCTGAAAGAATCCTGTCGCAGTTGATCTTTGCAGAATGAAGAATTATTTTTGAACGTTCTTCAGCCTCAGCAACTATCTGTTTACTGCGTTTATTAGCTTCAACAAGAGAATCCCGTATAGATTCATCATCATTACGATAACTTTCAAGCTCTGCTTCAAGCTCTTTTATCCGGTTTTCAAGTGCGTCGTTCTCTCTGTAAAGCTCGGTATATTTCTGAAGAACAAATTCCGTATATTCGTCAACTTCAGGAGCGCTGTACCCGCGAAGCACATGCGTAAATTCTTTTGCCTTTATCTCATGCGGAGGAAACATTTAAGGTTACCTTCCCTTTCATTGTTTATTTCATTGCTTAATATCGCAATACATATATATATTTACGTCACGGCTCCGTCTGTACAAGACATATTTGAATCTCCGACAAAACTATCCGAAAATAGATTTTCACCGTGAAAATTTACTTTTTATTTAAAACATACCGGTGCGCCGCTCTATTTGAATTTAAGAGCAACAAGCTTCAATCTGCCGCTTCGCGTACTGCCTCCGAATGCCTTTATACGGAATTTTCCGAATCCTCTCACAGACACTACGGTTCCCTCGCAGAC
>CALGZV010000434.1 GCA_937934385.1 uncultured Clostridia bacterium
AGGGAAGCTGCGAGCGGGAGTTGAGTTCCGTTTCATCTGTAAGCAATGAAAAGGGCTTTATATAATCATCGCCCGGCTGTACCTCAAGCTTGGAAAAGTCAATACTGTCGCGGTCAACACGCGGCGGTGTTCCGGTCTTAAATCTTCTGAGAGCAATGCCCTCCCGAAAAAAAGCCGCTTCAAGTCCGCGGGCAGGAAGCATTCCGTCCGGACCGGCCTCATACATAACATCGCCGATAATTATTTTACCGCGAAGATATGTTCCGGTACAGATAACAGCCGCTTTTACCTTCCACTGCGCTCCGAGTTTTGTAATTACAGATGATACAGCTCCGTGTTCAGTCTCAAAATCAACGATCTCAGCCTGAATAAGACTCAGATTCTTTTCACTCTCAAGAGTCTGCTTCATAACCGTATGATACATCTTTCGGTCAGCCTGAACTCTTTTGGAATGTACCGCCGGCCCCTTACTTTTATTTAACATCCGGCTCTGAAGCGTAACCTTATCGGCAGCAACACCCATTTCTCCTCCGAGAGCATCAATCTCAAAGACAAGATGTCCTTTTCCTGTTCCGCCAACCGACGGATTACACGGCATATTTGCAACTCCGTCTAAATTAATTGTAAAAAGAAGCGTTTTAAGCCCCATTCTTGCACACGCAAGCGCAGCTTCAATTCCGGCATGTCCCGCACCTATAACTGCTACATCGGCGGACCCGGCATAATAAATCATAAAATCAGGATATCCTTTCTTAAAAGATAACAGACTTTGTCAGTCATAATATTCCATGTCACCGCTTGTGTCAAAATCGTCTGTATCCTGTTCTTCGTCAGCCTTAAAGCTTATCGACATTTTGTCAGCATCGGCTGACTCGTCGCATAAAACACAGTTTTCGCGCCGGACTCCGCCATCCTGAACGTCTGTATATTCCGATCCCGGATTTTTTGCAGATTCTGCATCAATTGTTACACCATCCGCTTTCCCGTCAGCCGATATTATATTATCAAATTCTTTTTCAGAACCGTTTTTTCCGTCATTAAGTTCTTTTTCGGAAAATTCCGCATCATGTAAACTTTCACTGCCTGAATTATTCATATAAGAATCTTTAAAAAAATTATCGTGCTTAGGCACATCCGACTCAAAAAATTCCTTAGCAGATATAGCAGGATCATCGCTCACGTTCGGAACGATTATCCTCGGAAGCTGCGAATCTTCCGTAAATTCTGAACCATATTCCTTAAAATCCGGCGTTTCAGTCATAATTTCTTTTTTGTCCGTATTCTGAGATAAAAGTTCCTCAGTTTTACTGCCGTCATTATCATGTCCGAGAAGATCATATAGATAGTTGTCCGCATCACGCTCTTCACGTATCCGCTGTCTTTCCTTTACCGCTTTCTTTTCATCACCGATCCTGTTTCCTGAAACAGTCTCCTCTGAGGGAATATAAAATGTATTTACAACAGTATAGAGTCCTACGCACCATACAACATAACTGAACACCGTTGACGCACTGTCGGATGCTCCGCCCCGGAGCATTACAGTAATATCCGATGATGCACTGAGACCGACAAAAAGCACCGCAAGAGCAGCAAAAACCCGAAAAAGTGCAGAACGCTTAATACCGATCCTATAGCGAAGTTCCTGCAGCATATATAACATAACCGATATAACGGCAAGCTGCCGCAGAATACGTGTCGGACTGTTAAGCGAAACATCCATTTCAAAATACAGCTTAAGTAAAAGCAACGCCATCCATATTACAGTAAACATACCGCAAACAATAGCAGATTTGTTTTTGTATCCGCCGCCGAAAGCACTTATAATAAAATATGCTGCAGCGGGTATTGTACATACAATAAGCGCTGCAGTAACTATGTCCGATGCAGTGTTAAACAGAATAACATTTCCGCTCCTGACTATATCAAGAACATATATAACAGCAGAAGCTATCATAGCAAAACCGCACAAAAGGCCTGTATAAAGAGATATTCCGGTCAGATGCGCACGTTTCGGTTTCTTCTCCTGTTGCGTTTTCTGAAATAAAAATCCCAAGAAAATGCATACAACGGTATAAACGGCAACCACTGCATAAAGAATTTTCGGAAGAAAAACTCCCGTCTCAAAAAGAGCTATATCAATTTCAAAATATCTTCTGACAAGCAGGGTATGCAAAACGATAACTACAGCCGCAACAAGCAGTGCAACTATTGACAACGGAGTGTAGTTCACCGTCTTTTTCACGGATTTTACTGTTTTATTATCTGATGATATTGACAACATATCTGTTTACCATACTTTCAAATGTAATATCTGATACGTCATACTGTTTCTGTATCTTTTTTATTATAATACTTTTTTATACAGATTGCAATACAGATAATATTAACTTTACGTATTCCGGTAAATTATTTTGACCTATATTTAATATATCCGATTCAAAATTAACATAATATTAACAACGGCATAAAACAGATAATGTATAATAAAATTAAAGAGTTCCGCTTTCCGGAAAACGTTTTCGCAAAGCGAAACAGTGTTGCCGCACTTAATGCGGAAACAGGAGATAAAGATATGAAAAAACTGATTTCATCCGTCTTGGCAATTCCGGCAGCAATTGCAGTATGCGCTATTGCGCCGTATGCCGTTACCGATGACACCGCAGCCCAAAATACAGAAGAGGTTTTTATTATACAGACAGAAACTTTAACGGAAGAAGATACTGAAGAGACCGATCCTCCGATGACAGGAGAAACAAAGATCGTTTATGAACCTAACCAAGGACTGATAAAGCGCGTAAACCTCTCCGACGTAAGCGTTCCCAAAGGCAATCCCGCTGTAAATACCGAAGCTGACATAACAAACGACATACCGGTAACCGATCCTGAAACAGAAGAATCCTACGGAGCATCTACAGAGACATCTTCAGACAATAAGGGAGAGCCAACGTCCCGTGTCACCGAAAAATCTGAGGATAAAAAAGAAAAAAAGATAAACAAGCCTGCTATAACAGCACTCGGTTCGGTAGCGATTACGGCAGCATTAATATCGGCCGGAGCGTCAACTTTCCATTTGATAAAAAAGCGTCGTATAAAAAACAGCAGCACAGATGATCAGAGCGGAGACCAAAGCAGTAAAAAAGATGACTGAAACTAACGATTTCCGCTCTGAATCAAACTTACACTTAAATTTATAAAATGCAGAGCATTTTCGGAAATAAATAAAGTTTATTTTTCCTAAATAAATCACATTAATTAAGTATGCAGTGCAGATAAAACTTTCCGCACTGCATAAAAAGATATTCTATTAATAATTTTTCCTGTTTACTTCGCGGTGTATATCTCCGCCAAGAAATTTTACCGCACGCTCGACCGAATCCTTGGCATTTCCCCAGGGTTCGTCCTGATATCTGTAATCAAATTTTCGGCAGAACAAATCTATATCCTCTTTCAATGATGTGAGATATCCGTTCGTAACATCTGCGGCAGAACGGTAAAATTCAGTAAATTTCTTTTTCGGAAGCCGTTTACGTGCAAGCTCTGTAAGCGTACGAAAATGGGGAAGGCAAAATAATTTCTGCGCAGAAATCTTTTTTCTGAACTCCGAATCGTTTTCCCACAGATAAAGCACATTGTTAAGCATTCTCCCGAACGAGTTTTCTATTCTTCCGCAAACATAGCAACTGTTTTCAAGTTTATCCAACCGAGAAGAAAGCGTAGCACCTACTCCGCGCACAAGATCTCCTGCACTGCCGGAAAATCCTTCGGAAAGCTCCTCA
>CALGZV010000435.1 GCA_937934385.1 uncultured Clostridia bacterium
CTTTTTGAGTTCAAGGCTGTCGGGCTGTTCGACTTTAAAGTCGTTCTTACCGGCAAAGTCCGATACAGCCATATAATCCTTGACGGGCGAACGGTGGAATTTCTCCATAACGGGACCGCCGACACAGCTTCCGCTGCACGCTGACATCTCGATAAAGCATTTGTGAACCTTTCCGTTCTCGATGTCTTTAAGAGCCTGAATACAATTCTCAACGCCGTCAATCGCCATATATGTATAATCGGGGTTATCCTGTTTCATCGTCTTTAAAATTCCGCCCGTTGTCGGAAAGAACCGCGCGCGGCTGTTTTCATCGCTGTCGGTTTCGGGGGGCAATTCAATACCCTCGTCTTTGAGCCATTTCGTAAGCTCATCAAACGTCAAAACCGCATCGACAATTCCCTCATAATACTGTGCCTCGTCCTTTTTGGCAACGCACGGACCGATAAACACCGTTTTTGCATTCGGATGGCGGCGCTTTATATCCGCGCAGTGTGCCTGCATAGGCGAATAGATATCAGCGAGACAGCCAAGCACCGACGGAAAATACTTCTGAATCAGCAAGTTGACCGAGTGGCAGCATGAAGAAATGAGAACATCGTGTTCGCCGCTCTCCAGCATGCGCTCATATTCGGTCTTGACTATCGTCGCACCTATAGCGGTCTCCTCTGCATCGTAAAACCCGAGCTTTTTGAGCGCGTCGCGCATAGCGCCTATGCCCACGCCGTCATAGCTGGCGACAAAGGACGGTGCGAGACTGACGATAACGGGATCGCCGCTGTCAAGCATTACCCTGACCTTTTCGGTCTCCGATGCGATCTCCTTAGCGTTCTGCGGACACACGACAAAGCACTGGCCGCAGAGAATGCATTCATTTCCGATTATATGTGCCTGATTGCCCGAAAAGCGGATCGCCTTTACCGGGCAGTGGCGTATGCATTTATAGCAGTTTTTGCAGTTGGATTTTTTCAGTGTAAGACAATTTGACATTATATGAACGTTCCTTTCCTGACGGTCGTGAGCGCTAATACTGCTCACTCTCCATCTTTATAACTGTATAAATCATACCGTACCGCCGACGCGCGGCAATACGTTTTCTTTGAAAAATTCATCAAATCCTTCGACCGTTACCCCCGTAAAGATATCGTCGTCCACCTGTACAGTGACTCCGATCCGATTGCACTCGCCGGTGCAGAAGCTGCCCTGAAGAGTGATCTCAGTGTCGAGCCCGTAATCACTCACAGCCTTGCTGAAAAGTTCTATCAGTTCTGGCGCGCCCTTAAGATGGCACGCGCTTCCGACGCAGATCCGAATGATATGCATACCGATGTACCCGTTTGCTTCCGCACAGGCGGAAGCATCCTTTCACTGAAATTCAAATGGCTTTTTATTATTCTGTTCTGCCGTATGTTACCGCAGTACGGCTCTTCCGGAATTTATTCCCGCGATCGGGACACTTTAGCTTTATATATATTTCAGATGCAGAAAATTATTCCGCAGTATTTTCCGGATTTTTCCGTGAACTGCCGGAATATTTCACAATGAACATTTAACTCTGCGGCACACGACCGCTGACATTCCGGCAAGTTTTAAGCCGTTACACCTTAGCGAGAATATTTTCCCTGAAAAATTCCTCTGTTGTCTGCGGCGTTACAGAAAAGACTTCGTCGTCTATCAGAACAGAGATACCTTCGCGGCAGCGGCCGAGACAGAATGTTCCGCCGAGACTTACCTTTTCAGTAAGCGAATTTGATTCGATCAGAGCCTGAAGCTGTTCGACTACCGAGCGTGAGCCTTTGATGTGGCAGCAGCTTCCTATACAAACCGTTACTCTCATATTTTCGTTCTCCTTAATTTTTCTTTCAAAAAACAACAGTGTTATAAGCCTCAGACTTATAACACTGCAGATTTTTATTTCATATCGGTTCGCCCATTTCAGGGGTATCATCTTATGAACGAAACGCAATGTATTTCCAAGGCATTTTATGTCGGAGCAACCGGAATACAAAAGCATGGCGCTCCTATATGCTTCAGAACTATTTTGATTATCTCTTCGAGAACTGAGGTGCGCGACGTGCAGCCTTGAGACCGTATTTCTTTCTTTCCTTCATACGAGGGTCACGCGTGAGAAGGCCTGCCTTCTTGAGAAGAGGACGGTATGTCTCGTCTGCCTGAAGAAGCGCACGTGCGAGGCCGTGGCGGATAGCGCCTGCCTGTCCTGAGATTCCGCCGCCGCGAACGGTGCAGATTATATCGAACTTGCCCTCTGTGCCTGTTACGGTGTAGGGCTGATTAACTATAAGCTTGAGTGTTTCAAGGCCGAAATACTCATCTATGCTGCGCTTATTGATCGTGATAGCGCCTGTTCCGGGTACTATGCGAACTCTTGCAACAGATTTTTTTCTTCTACCGGTACCGTAGAAGTAAGGCTTCTCGCTTGCATATGATACTGCCATTTTATATATCTTCCTTTCTTAAACTTTACTTTCAAACTTCATACGGGACGGGCTTCTGTGCCTGCTGAGCGTGATCAGCGCCGCGGTATACGCGCAGACGCGTGAGGCTCTTGTCGCCGATGCTGTTCTTGGGAAGCATACCTTTTACCGCAAGTGTCATTGCAAACTCAGGACGTGTACTCATGAGCTTCTTGTAGGAAGTCTCTTTGAGTCCGCCGATGTAGCCCGAATGTGTACGATAGAACTTCTGATTGAGCTTATTGCCCGTAAGAACCGCCTTATCGCAATTTATAATGATAACAAATTCGCCGCAGTCAACGTGAGGTGTGAACTCGGGGCGATGTTTTCCTCTCAGAATGGAAGCTGCTGTAGCCGCTGTTCTTCCGAGGGGTTTGTTTGCAGCATCAAGAATGTACCACTTGCGTTCAAGTGTCTCTTTTTTTGCCATGAAAGTTGACATGCTGATTTTCCTCCATATATGTTTCATGATTCTTCATGTTTTGACTTTATGATTATAACACTGCAAGCGTATTTTGTCAAGCATTATTTTATATTTTTTTCGATTTTTTTAATTTACATTGACCAAAGCTTCGTTTTTCTTCCGTTTTCTCGCATTTCGGGGTATTTTTCGCATTTGCCGTGCAGGATTTTTCTCTCAAGACAAATCGGTATAATAAAATCCGTTTAATATCTTTTTTCCGACAGCACAGTTATTAATATCCAAACGTTTTTATAAAAAATATGCACCTCCGTCAGCGTCCGACTTTCAGGTGCATATATTTAAGGGACTTTTTATTAACCGGCGCAGACAAAATCCTCAACCACATCATACAGATGCACTGAATCGAGCTTCAGATCATTGCACATGGAGACAAGCTTCTGAACAGCGGAAAAGTTTACACTTATATCAGCGAAAGAGATTCCGTTTCCTTGTATACCGTAGCCGATATGTTCATCGCCCTCAACCGTATAAACTCCGTTGCTTACAGTATAAAAATCACCACAGTTACAAATTTGCAAAGTCTTCCCCATTATTTTTTACCTCCCCTGAAATCTCGCCGCCCGAAAGCGGTAAATTATCAATTTTTTCATCGCCATAATCATAGCAGTCCGAAGGAATCAGAGTCTCAAGTTCAGATGTATTTACTCCGCATTCTCTGCATAAAAGCAGCGCCATGCCGATCTTGGGTTCGGATTTGCCTGACTCGATATTCCGTACCTGCCTCTCGCTGCAATCGACCGATTCTGCTACGCTTTCCTGCGTCAGCAGATTCTCCTTTCTTTTGTTCTTGAGCATTTTTCCGAATTCACCGGTCTTTTCCCATTTTTTCATAGCAATTATCCTTTCTCTAACAAAGCATAAATTTATTGTCGGATTTAAGGATATTATATCTGAAAATATCGAAAAATCCAGGAAACATATTTCCTATTTTCAAAAAAATTCCTGCTTTTTACAAAATTTTAACGTTATAACTGCCTGAAAAGCTTCATATTTGAATATAAATTATTATTATAAAAATACTTATGTGTATAATTCCGAACTTGGATCAAAAGCTGTTCGCAAAAGAATTATCAATAATATTCATAAATACTCTCTTAGAGACAGCAATATTCTTCGCTGTCAATAAATCATGCGATTTTGATTCATTATCGGCTGCG
>CALGZV010000436.1 GCA_937934385.1 uncultured Clostridia bacterium
ACAAGGTTTTGCCTTGGATTTATGTTATAATAATTGTAAAGATTTCAGGGTATATATATGAAGCTTGATTGGATGATAGGAATTCTGTCGGTTTTATTGCAGAAAGAAAAGGTAACTGCACCTTATATTGCAGAAAAATTAGAGATTTCACTCCGTACTGTGAACAGGAATATCGAGGCTCTTTGTGCGGCGGGTATACCGCTGATAACGGAACCGGGAAGAAACGGCGGGGTTTCGGGCGAAGTCTTTGAAAAGCGTGCAGCATCGCTTCCGGATCTTTTAAGGACGGCAAAGAATGTGAGCATGAATCATGGTGCGGACTTTTATGCAGCGAGTGTGTTTACCGTGAGCAGATGAATTGCGCAGGCTGTGTATGTATCGGTAAACCGTTTTGGGGCGATGAATGTCCTGTAAAATCCTGTTGCGAAGCGAAGAAGCACAAGCATTGCGGGGAGTGTGCCGATTTTCCGTGCAGTATGCTTAACGGATTTGCTTATGATGAAAAGCAGGGTAACAACGAAAAACGCATTGAGCGATGCAGATACCGGAGAAAATAAAGTATAAAATTTTTTAATGAACCAAATAATTCAAAAGCTTCTGAACAATCAATATATTTGATTTATTAAAGAAAATAAGAATAACAATCTTAAATGATTTTACCTTTTATTGTATATTTTGATATATATTATGTGCTATAATATACACATAGTCTTTCATAAAAAAGGCTATGTGTATTTGTTTTTGTTTTTTATAATATACTGCTATAAAGTTCTGATTTTTAATAAATATAGAATATACTTTCAGAAAGGTAATACTGGTATGGGACTTTGGACATTGATATTCATTCTTTTATTTGCCGGACTCGTCGCAGGAATTGTGTATCTGACCGGAAGAATTCGTAAATTCAGAGTTTTTTCAAGATTACATAACGTAAAGCTGCGTACTTTGGCAGCTTTTATATTGCTGTTGACTGTGCTTTCCGCAGTATGGTTTGCTATGGGCGCGATAAATGCGGTCATAGCTGTAATACATCTGGCGGTGTTCTGGATTTTATCCGATCTGATTTTTTTTATTATCGGACGTCGCAGGAAAGAGCAGTTCAGGCGATATTATTCGGGCATTGCGGCGCTTTCTTTTACACTTTTATATCTTGCTGCCGGATGCTTCTGCGCGTATCATGTATGGGCGACAGATTATACGGTCCGAACCGAAAAAATGATCGGAGAACTGCGTATCGTGCAGTTTGCGGATTCGCATGTGGAAACTACCTTTGACGGAAAGGGACTTGAAAAACATATCGATTCGATACAGAAGCTTGATCCTGACATAGTAGTCATAACAGGAGACTATGTTGACGAAAGTACGTCAAAACAGGATATGGCAGACGCATGCAGTGCGCTCGGTAAGCTTAAAACCACCTACGGCGTGTATTTCGCATTCGGCAATCATGACAAAGGACTTTATTCGTCCGGCGAGAGGGGATACGGCGGAGAAGAGCTTATCGCAGAGCTGGAGAAGAATAACGTGACCGTCCTGCAGGATGAGAGCGTTCTGATCGATGACCGTTTCTATATTATCGGCAGACAGGACAGATCCGAGGAACTGCGAAGCGGCGGGAGAGCTTCTATGAGCGAGCTTGTCTCTGATCTTGATCAGAGTAAATTCATGATAGTTCT
>CALGZV010000437.1 GCA_937934385.1 uncultured Clostridia bacterium
GTACGGGCGGATTGCCGTCAAGACCGTATCTGAGAATAATTATAGTACGCTCTCGGGGAGAGAGTAGCTTGTCGATCGCCCACATTGCTTTTTCAAGTTTCATTTTGAAATCCAGATCGTCTGCAATCGTGTCCTCACAGCATATTATATCCATGTATGTAAGAGGATTTCCGTCTTTATCCGTATCTATTGCGTCCCCGAGCGAAACCTCTCCGGAAAGCTTTTTTCTTGATCTGAAATACATTAAAATTTCATTTTGCAGACATTTGCTTGCATATGTGGCAAAGCGAGTACCGTTTGTAATATCGAATGAATCAATTGCTTTTATCAAGCCTATGGTTCCGAGGGACATGAGATCATCAGTATTAGTTCCTGATGAGGCATATTTTTTTATAACATGTGCAACAAGACGCAGATTATGCTCAATAAGCTTCTTCCGTGCTTCAGTATCGCCTTCACGGGCTTTTATAAAGCACAGTGTCTCTTCGTCGGCCTCTAAAGGCGGAGGAAAATTTCCTGAAGTACTGACCTTCAGAAAAAGAAACATGAATCTTCCAAAAATGCCGGATACAGATGAAAAAACAGACATAATAGCTTCTCCGATAAAATTTATTTTATTGTTTCAATAAATATATTATGAAGCTTTATGTCCTTTATTTCCTTTTTGATTCAAAATAATATAAAAACAGATAAATCAATGCAAATTTTGAATAACAAAAAAGAACGGAAAATCCGTTCTTTTTTGTTTACATTTTTGTATATCTTATGCCGTTCGGATCAGAGCCGCCATTCTGCTTATTTCGTTTAACGCGAATTAAAATATGTAATACCTCGATTAAGGCTGCAGAAATTATTACCGAAGACAGAATCGTAATTATACTGTCATAATTTACGAAATTTTCGGAGAAAAAAAACTTTGTTCTTTCGTGATTTATATGAGACGAAAGATATTTGCTGTCAAATTCGGAGGAAAGCCCTTGTATATCAGATATTATAAGAGTCGGATTTCCTATGTCTTTAAGTCCGTCGGAACCTCTAACAAAAATTTTGATTTTATCAGTGTTTTTTGAATATTCAAACGATTCAAGCGAAATGGAGATACGATTCCATTCTCCCGATTTTATTGTTGCAGACGCAGATGTGTAATTATTGCCGGAATAAATCATGATAAGAATTTCTGCGCTTTCGACAGATTCGGGCATTTGTGCGAGCTGTATATTCATTGAAATATATGAAAATGGTGAAAAATCACGGCCGTACGAAAGTATATTTGATATACCTCTCCAGGAAGCATAATTGCTTTGACTTTTCAGCTTTGCAATAAGAAGATTTTTACGGTCCAGCAGGTCAGACGTTTCAAGTGAGATACATGACTCAGCCGCTGTCCATCCGTCGGTATTTTCTTTCCCGTCAATATTGAATATACTTGCTTCTCCGATAACATTTGGTTTATAATTTAATATTTCAGCTTCGGTAACCGAACGGGAAATTAAAAGCTCATCAATATGCTCATCACCTAGGATATCAACCCAGTTTTCCGCATCTGGGGAAAAGTATCTGGCATATTCTGCTGTTTCAGACAGAGAATTTGATGTATCTATATATTTAAGCATACGTTCATGCCGTATTACATCAAATTCCGGGGTTACGATAAATGCGGAAATCAATTCACAGTCCGGAATTGCTATATTATAAAAATTATATATATATTCAGCTGCGAGATACATATCATTATCGGATGAATCCGGTTTCGTGTTATTTCCGGGATCAGAAATAACTAATATACTGCGGGGAATATTTCCGCAGAGCAGATTTTTCTGCTTCATATAAGAGCATATCATCCCTAACCTGTCAGATGTAATCGAATGATCTTCGTACATTATAGTATTTGTATCTGAGTCCAAAACCGCTTTATTTGCTTTTGCAAGAGTAATCGATGGATTCCAGTCAATATCGCCGCCGAGGTTAATATATGCGGCAATAGAATCTATCAGCTGACGCGTACCGAATCCTGATACGGAATCTGCTCCGATATCTGAATACCAGACGTCTCCAAAAGACATGTATATCTTAAGAGAAGGATTAACAGACACGGTATTGTTATAAACTATTCTAAGCATGTCCGAACAACAGACGGCAAACTCGTTCAGCGATTTTCCTCCTGCATAAAAATGTTCATATGCACGGTTTATTTCATTTCCGATAATCAATCCGCTTATTATTCCGTTTTCGTCTGTATTATCTGTACTGTACCTCTGCGCAATCATATCGCAGAATGCAGACAGAAGCTTTACACAAGCTTCGTCAGACGTGTTTGGTGCATAATATTGCGTAATATCAGGCGGCGTCGAGGGATACAGCAATACAGATGCAATATACGGATCTTCGGGAGCCGATAGGACAATTCTGAGGAACACTTTTATTCCGGAATATTTATAGCTTTGTATTTGCGAATCTATTCTTTCAAATTCGGATTCATTATAATAATAAATCTCATTGTTAAAAATATGTGATATTGTAGTTGCATAAGAAGAGAAGAGTTTTCCGATATCAACGGTGATATATGATGTCTCAGAACCTATCAGCTGAGCCTCTGTAACTTCGCTTATTATTCCTTTTTCAGGTGCGCCGTGTTCTTCGAGCTGTGTATTTCCCGAGCGGCGAATATTTGTTACCCATTTATCTGAATCGATTATGATGAATCCTGTTCCGGTTCTGACTGCTGCGGTAAACTTCTTACCCATATATCCGGATATTTTAAACTTCACAGAAAAATCTGATGAAACAGAAGCTTGCGTAATAGGCTGAACAGCTGACAGTGTTTGATTGTTACTTATCTGCCAAGGATCCAGCGCATAAATGTATATCTTCTGACCTGAATATTTTTCTGAAATTTCGTTTGAAACCGTTCCTTTGATAAGAACTTCTCCGGTACTTTCAGAAAGCTTACAGCTTTCTATACTTCCATATGTATTTAAATGTCCTGTTACAGCAGAAGCAGGCATTATTGTTAAAATTGTGATATCACCGTCCGTCTTGCAGCCTTTGAAAACGATTCTGAAGTTTGTAACATCGGATTCTGTTATAGGCAGAATACAGGATATAATATTATTTTCAGGCAAAGTTGCATCCTTAACCTCTACTGTGCATGAATGCTGTTCTGAATACTCACTTTCATTTCCGATTTTGTAATAACATGTTACCGATGTACATTCGGTATTGTCAATAAATGCAATACGAATACCGTTTGATTTTGAAAATGAGTTTTCTCTCAAAGATGTTGTTTCGATAAAAGGTGAATCGGCGGAAGTACTTACTGTAAAGCGGTACAAATCATCCGAACTTTCGTAATTCAAATCACCGCCGTAAACAAAATAATTATCGGTTATATATCTGTATACCGCGGATGCGCTGTTATCGGAAAGAGAAAATCCGCTGAAATAAAAAGTAAAGGGTAAGGTGTTTTTATTCTGAGCGCGTACACCTATTCTGATTTTAGTTATTGCAGTGTTGTTATAAAGGTGCTTGACCGATTCAGATATATCAGCAAATACAGCGTTCCATCCGTTTGAATCTACTGTACATATTTCATCAAATATTAAAAAATCATTTGAGTAAATCTGTAGACGCAGCTCATATTCGGTATTATCCGAGTCCGGCATATTAACTGCAAATGATATTTCTTTACAGGAGTTTGCATTTATTCCCGAAATGAAATCTTTTCCCGCATTTGTCTCTGAAACATCTGTGCGGGAATCCTCATCAGAATTAAAATTTCTCTCAAAAAAGTGCCAATTGTTACCTTCGTTTCCTGATGAGGTCACTGATGTACACTTGCTTTGATCAAACGCCGTCCACGGATATCTGTCTGAGGCATCGGACACAGAGACCGAGCTGCAGCCTTCCGAAGCAATCCAACCCGCCGCAGGCCCTGCAGCGTCGAGCAACCGTACGGAATTTATGAATCTCTCGGGACTTGCTTCGCGTATTACGGTCATATTTCCGTAATGCTTCATGCCGCATATCTGTTCA
>CALGZV010000438.1 GCA_937934385.1 uncultured Clostridia bacterium
CCCGTGCTGTTTATCCGTTTGACTTCAGACTTGTTATCAGATACGAGCTTGACGGCGCATCTGTTAAGACAGTATTTGAAGTATACAATACAGGTTCGGACGAGCTTATATATGCCATAGGCGGTCACCCGGGCTTCAATCTGCCTCTTAATAAGGGGGAGACTTTTGAAGATTATGTTCTTGATTTCGGTGAAGTCCGCACAGATGTAAAGAAAAATGTTATGAGTGAGACATGCTATCTGCTGCCGGAAGCTGAGGATTTTCCGCTTGAGGACGGACATCTGCTTCCTCTTCGCCACAGCATGTTTGATAACGACGCCATCTTTTTGTATAATACTACCGGGGATGTTACGCTGCGCTCTTTAAAAGAATGCGGAAAATCGGTAAATGTCCATTTTCCGGAAATGAAATATGTCGGCTTCTGGCACAAGCCGTTTACATCAGCGCCTTATGTGTGCATAGAGCCTTGGACGAGCGTACCGGCATATGACGGAGTTATAGATGATCTTGAAACAAAACGCGATATGATGCGGCTGGCTCCCGGACAATGCTATAAATCGGATTTTACTGTTACTGTTAAATAGGATACTGATAATAAAATTATCGGCCGCGCGTTTTTCGGGCGCGCTGTCCGGTTACATGAGCGAAGTCGTATTTTAACTCATATCTGAATTATTAAAAAACAGAAATTAAATACGGATAAAGTGATGTTATGCTATGAGTTTTAAATTCCGGTATAGATTTCGCATTTGATATCTGAAAGAAGCTATTAGGCTTCAATTTAACTGCCGGCGGTATACACCGTGTACTATCAGTTTTTAGGAAAGGTAAAATGAATAATCGCAGAATTACCACAATTATTATAATATGTATTATTGCGGCGGTTGTTGCAATAGCGTTATTCGCGGGAATATTATCTGTGAGCGGTTAGGATATTCCGGCTTCCGCAGAAACCGGCCGCAGTCCGGTAGTGCAGACCGACGGTATTCCGGAAAGACCGGATAGAATGACCGAGCCTCCGGCGGATTCAGCAGAGATTACCGTCTCCGGAATTCCTGACACGACAACTGCCGTAACTAAAGCGCCGCCGATAACTGTTACAGAGCCGGTTACAGACGCAGTACAAATATCAAGACCGCCTGTATATACGGCGGTGTATCCGCCCGCAGAGCCCCTTGTAATTGTCGACGCCGGGCACGGCTTCGGTGATCCGGGCTGTATCCCTGAGCTTCTCGGAGGACTTACCGAAAAGGAGCTTACGCTTGACATGGCAGGCGTACTTTGCCGGAAGCTTGAGGCTAAAGGCTTTAAGACGCTTATGCTTCATGACGGAAAGGATTTTCCGTCATTCCGGAGGCTGTGCAGTCTTGCTGACAGTCTCGGCGTTGAATATGAGGTTGAAAAGTTCGAGGATAATAACGTGTTCAGTCCGTATGAAAGGTCAATTTATGCAAATTGCCTTGCGGCTCAGCGCGGAGGCGCTGTTCTTTACATATCAATTCATGTGAACACGATAGAAAACAATCCCGATTATTCCGGATTTGAGATCGACTACTGTATTGATAATCCTTATTCGGAGTTTTCAAAGCAGTATTTTGACGGTATAGTTTCTGAAGTAAAAAAGAACTATCCGTCAGAGCGGATTAAAGCCTTTGAAGACAGTTGGGAAATGGGCTTTGTCGTAACAAAGCACACCAGAATGCCGTCGGTTTTGTTTGAGACCGGATTTGCAACGAACAAAGCTGATGCTGCGCGTCTGCTTGACGCAGATGAGCGAGACAGGCTCATGCAGACGCTTGCTGATGCGATCGGTAAAGTCTGGGGAATTTTTAAATAACAGAAGAATAAGTTTTGATCTGTATTCAGGCGTTGGATCGGCTGTTTCAGGGGATTTTAGCACTTTCTGTTCGACAAAATTCATGCTTTTGCTTCGCAATACGACATAAATGCAGTGAATCCGTATTTAGGGCAGCGAAAGGTTTTAACTAAAGAAAAATAAAGCAAACGATCGGAGGGGTCTGCGTGAAAAGATTTCTGTCTTTACGTCCCGCATGTTTCGTTTGCTTGTTTTTTATTGTATCGTCCTTTGCTGCTGCCACGGCTCTTATTTTTCTGAATCTTCATCATGTTAAAGCACTTTTGACGGCTGTTACCGCCGTTTTTCTTTTACTGGTGCTTGTGATTATTGCACTGTGCTGTATTAACCGCGTTTTTTCTGTTTCAAAATTGGTTTTGTGCGCTGCGGCTGCTGCCGCTCTGGGTGTACTGCTTTCGCTGTGGCAATTCGGTATCCGTGCAGATATGATTGTATCGGAATATTCCGGAGAAAATTTTAAGGTCGAATTTACAGTTAAGCGTGTACGCAGTCAGTCGCCGTACAGATCGGTATATGATATAAAAATAATTTCGGTGGACGGAGACAGCGTTTCTTTGGACGCTGTTTTGAAAACTTCGGGAGACGGTATGCTTTCTGCCGGAGATATAGCATCTGCAACCGGAAATATCTCGGAGAACATCCGATACGGAGATACTGCAGCAGCAAAGCTTTCGTATGCCGCCGATGCAAGATTTATTGAATTCAGTGTACCGGAGCAGTCAAAAGCCGATACCGGAAATATTACTTTAACCGGAAATATCACTTTGAATGGGAAAGATACGTCGGTTTTTTCGCTGCCTGACAGGATAAGCAGTCATTTTTCCGATGTTTTGAAAATTCGGATAGGGAAGAAGGCATGCGGACTGCCTTCGGCAGTTCTTCTCGGTGACAAAAGCGAGCTTTCCGGAACAGTAAGGCGGGATTTCTCCGAAATCGGAGCGTCTCATCTGCTTGCGGTCAGCGGAACGCATCTTTCGGTAATAACCGGCTCTTTTGACAGTATCCTTAAAAAGTTAAAATTGAACAGGCGTTTGAAAAGTGCAGCGGTATCATTAGCGGCGTTTTTCTTTGCCGCGCTTACCGGATTTTCCGCATCTGCAGTCCGTGCCGCGGCAATGCTGACCCTTGTACAGGCCGCGCCTGTGTTCGGAAGAAGGAGCGATTCGGCCACTTCGCTTTGCACAGCGGTTTCCGCTATTATACTTTTGGATCCTTCGTCGGCCGCCGATATAGGATTGCTTCTGTCGTTTTGTTCAACACTCGGTATTGTTACGGTCGGAAAAGGCTTGGGAACTGTTCTTGAATCGCTGTGTGACCGGATCGGCGGTACCTCTTTTGTACGAACGACATTATCGGGAATTGTTTTATATTTTGGATCTATCGCGGTTATGAGTATATCTGCGACAGTATTTTCACTGCCTGCTGCCGCGGCGCTTTTCGGATTCCCGTCGGCATCGGCGCTTGCTGCAAATTTATTGCTTGTGCCTCTTATAACTGTTCTTATTTCAGTAACGCCTTTTGCACTTCTTACCGGAATATTCGCGCCCTTAGGAAATATTGCGGCTTCGGTTTCCACATCGGTTTCTGTACTTTCCGTGTCGGCGGCGCGCTTTATGGCTGAAATCGGCAGCAGCAAACTGTATCTGGCGGTGTTTCTTTTTGTGATTTCTGCGATAGCGGTTTCGGTATGCGTGAATACTTTCAGACACCGTTATGCCGACGGTCATTTTCGCAGAAGGATTGCTCTTTCGGTTATTGCTTCGGCTGCCGCCGTAGCTGTTACTGTCCCGGGAGTATTTGCTCAGTATATCGGACACGGCGGAGGCGGTGCTGTATTTGTTTCTGACGGAGAAAATGACGGACTTGTTATTTCAGACGGCGGTACCGATATCCTCATTGATATTTCAGACGGAAGCAAGGCTGCCGCTTGGCGGAATCTTTCCGCCGTTTCAGACGGAGTTCCGGAAGTAATCGTGCTTACGCGGATTAAGAGTAAGCATATTTCAACTGTCCGGGAGATTTTGTCGGAAAAACAGATCAAGACACTTTTTCTTCCGTCCGGCTATTATGAACCGGGAGAAAATAATATGAATTTGCTTGTACGTGCAGCAGGAAATGCCGGAACTGAGGTTGTATTTTACAGAGGAGGAGAGACGGTTGAATTCGGCAGAACCGGAATTATTATGCCGTCAGTTCTGTCAGCCGACGCTTCCGGTTCAGAATATTCGGTAATGTTCGGTGTAATGCGCGGCGGAGAAGCGAAGATCGAATATATTTCCGGAGCATTGCAGAAAGTGAATTTTATTGACGGGCTTCCTTTCATGCCGGAATATGCCGTTATCGGTTCATCGGCGCATGAAGCTCCGCTTTATTACCATAAGGCAGGTATAAAAACGATCGTGTTTGCATCGGGGAATGTAAAATATTATAATCCGGAAGCCAGTGACGGTACAGCAAAACAGATTATACTTGGAAAAGCTCTCGATCGCTATACGTTTGAATTTGAATAATAGGCTTAATGAATATTTTGTTTTTATGTTTTGAATATTACGGAACTGTGCGGAAGTCTATATTCCGGTCTGGGTGTTTTTATCTGTTTTCCGTATATCATCGAGTACAGTGACTGTATCTCCGCTCACCGAAAACGGAATATCCATATCTGCAAATTCCATTCTGTAAATCTTTTCCCCGTCACCGTCCGAATGTCTGTATCCCGGTCTCGGATCGTCCTCAAGTGCGGATATCAAAGAATCGAGTTTTCCTTTCGGCAGGATATTTTTAACGCTGTCAGGGACGGATACTTTGAGCTTATATAATTTTGTTTTCGCGGTGTAGCCTTCCGACGCTTCCGGATGGCAGTCTGCAACCGGAATATACGGCTTTATATCGAATATCGGTGTTCCGCTAAGCATATCTATCCCCGAAACTATCAGCATGGGAGCAAGTTCTTTTCTGCATCCGAAAGTTTTAAAGCGGCAGTTCGGGCAGCAGTGATCTTTGCCTGAACATATTTTTTCAAGCTTTACGCACGACAGTCCGAGCGAATTCGGACGAAAAGGCGAGCGCGACGCAAAAACTCCTACCCGTTTGTTTCCTCCGAGACGCGGAGGCCGTACTGTAGGGCTCCATTTTGCGCCGTCGGCCTCTGAAAAGTGCCATATCAGCCATAGGCGGGAGAATCCGTCAAGCTCCCGGAGCGCTTCTGCGCGCCGGTACTCCGGCTCAAATACTACGGTTCCGTAAAGTTTTTCCTTTACCGAGCTTTGCCGCGGTATTCCGAATTTTGACGGAAAATCTGTAAGTATATGCGCTATCGGTTTAATCGTTCTTTCGGATTCTTTCTTTTGATTTATCACGTTTATACTATCCTTTCACCGTTTTACAGAAATGCGCGCAGCCTGAAAATAAGTCCGGCTGCGCGCATTATCTGGCTTTGGCTGATGTCCTGATCTTGTAGCAGTTTTAAAATATTCAGTATTCGGCCTGCTTTATAAAGTACAGAGCAGTACAGTTAATTTATAAAATGAAATTATTCAGTAATATATCTTCCGACATTTGCATAATCGCATGCTTTAAATCCGGGGAGCGAGTGATAAACGCACGAATTTTCTGGAATGGAATAGTCGCCGCCGCTGTAATCGGTAAACATTGTCTGTACCTGATTAAGCGTCAGGTTATCCCTTATATTTAATATTTTTTCAAGATTCATGCTGAATGTCAACTGCCCGTTAACAAAAACGTTCTGACGGATTTTTGCGTCTCCGAAAGCATAACTTACAAACCGATCGTTCAGATCATATACATTCGTAGTCTTGAGAAGCATTGTCCACGGATAACGGTATGCCCAATAGCGGTTTCCGTATGCAGAGTTGCATACATCCCACATCATCCATGACCAGAGTCCGCCGTATCCCCGCTCTGCCTCGGCGATATCAAACTTTGCGCTCTGAATAAATCCGCACAGACTGCTTCCCGGAATATAATAGTATGCACGTGAATCCGTATGCATGGAGGAATTGATAAAAAGATTGTCATATACGTCATTATCCTGACCGGATATAGCTATTGCGTCACCGGCGATATTAATAAAATAGTTTGAGTATATTTGCTTTCCGCCGCCTGCATTATCACAATAGTATCCTATGGGAACCATCGCCGGATTAAATTTGTTTTTTATATTTGCTATTACGTTATGTCTCAAAACATATCCGTTTGCAAACCATGTACCGTCATAAACAGCGCCGGCGTCACTTGCCTCATAGCACACATCGTGTATATAGTTGTATTCTATAATAAGATCGCGCGCCATAGATGAAATTGCAAGATGCGGTCCGTTGTACATTTCATTATGAGAAACGGTGAAACCGTATCCTCCGCTGTGTTCGGGAGATACAGTTCCGATCTCAACTGCGCCGTAATATGTTCTGCGAAGTTCTCCGAATTCATGAATTAAATTGTTGTCAATTACAGAATCGGACACGATAGTTTCGGGAGTGTTCGGGCCTTCGCCGTATACTCCGTCAGCCCCGACGTAATATATTTCATTGTTAAATATGTTGATATTTGAACCGCTGAAGCTTATACCGTTTTCACCGCATCCGCGTATTTCGCAGTTCTGGACCGTATTGTGATTCCCGCTTATGTTTATAAGATCTTCTACTCCGCCTTCTACAGTCAGACCGTCAAAAGTATAGTAATCTACATTGGCTTCAATAACGCTTCCTGTGCATTGAGCAAAGGCTGCAGTCATATTTTTATATCCGTCCGGAGCATACATATACAGCATACCTGTGTCTTCTTCTATGTAATATTCTCCCGGAGCATCAATTTCTTCAAGAACATTGAAGTAGAACATGCGCATCATGTTATTAACAGACGTATTTATATCTACTTTTACCCGGTTTTCTGCCGGATCGTATGAAGATATTTTACCGTAAAACGGTGTATAGTCATATGTACCGTATATTAAAGCGCTTTTCAGAGAAGACTCATCCCAGTTTTTTACTCGTCCCGATATATCAACATACGAATCGCCGCCGGCAGGATCGGCTACGGACGTATAGGCGGATATACTTCTGTTGTCGTTGGGATACCGTCCTGTCCAACAGCGTTTTCCGTTAATGTAAAGCCGGCTGTCGACACGTACATCTATGTCCTGGGGAGCATAATTCACGCCTGCTTTTTTCAGATCGTATGCTACAAGATGATTTCTTGCGTCTTCGGTGAGGTTGCGTGAAAGGATTTCGTCGGAGGGAATCTGATAAAGTTCAGGATCAAGGACGTATCCTCCCTCGATAACGGCGGTTTCTCCTGTGACATTTTTATATGTAATGGGACATTCTTTCGTCCCGCTGTCCTCTTTTCCGAAAATCAGTGTTTCCGGCTGATAATATATACCGCCGCAAAGATATACGGTAATACCGCCGTCAGGCAGTCCCGACTTTTTGAGATCCCGTATTTTGTCGCGTACTTCTGTCAGAGTATACGGTGAATTTTCGGTTCCGTCCGGATTTGTGCTTCCTTCCGGAGAGGTGTAGAACACAAGCTGTTCGGAATTGTTGTCTGAGAGTGCATATATGGCCGGTATTTTTCCCGATGAGATGATCAGAAAGGCTGTCAGTACGAGCGATGTTATTCTTTTTAAGTAAAGACGTACGAAAGACATTCCCTTTTTCATAGTTATTATATTCCCTTTATTGAATCTGTAATGTACTTATTTAATGTAATCACGTAAATTATAATCGGCGCAAGGTTCTATAAAGCACGCCAGGTCAGGCTGCGACGGTTGCGGTCCGCACAAGAGGTTATCTAAAATACGTCACCGACATTAAATGCTGTGTCAATTTTTGGTGTATCTGCCGACGTTTGCATAATCGCATGCTTTAAATCCTGGGAGCGAGTGATATATTACCGAGTTTTCGGGAACCGTGTAATCGCCGCCGTTATAATCGGTAAATATCCTGCTTATATCGCTTATTCCGATATTGTCGCGGAGAAGCATGAGGCGCTGAACTTCTTGAGTTGTATATACCGAGTACGCAGGAAACATTACATTCTGACGGATCTTTGCGTCGCCGTATGCGTACGATACAAATTTGTCTTCAAGGTCATATACATTGGTGGTTTTGAGAAGCATTGTCCAGGGGTAGCGGTATGACCAGTATCGCGTTCCGTATGTGGGATTGAAAGCGTTGCTCATCATCCATGACCATAGACCGCCGTATCCGGAGCTGGCTGCTGCGACGTCGAACTTAGCGCTTGTAGTCCAGCCGGATAAAGAATTCGGAATATAATAGTATGCACGCGAGTCTGCATAGATAGCGGCTGTACTCTGATCCTTTTTTCCGCAGTTTATGAGTATGTTATCGTGTATATCATTATCCTGACCCGCAAGGCCGATACCGTTGCCGTCAATATTTATAAACAGGTTTGAGTATACCTGCTTTCCGCCTCCTGCATTGTCGTTGTAGTATCCGAGAGGAGCCATATACGGATTGAATTTATTTTCAACGTCCGCGAGTATGTTATGCCTGAATACAAAGCCGTTTGCAAGCCATGTTCCGTCGTATACAGCACCTGCGTCACCGCCCTCGTAGCAGACATCGTGTATATAATTGTATTCGACGATTACATCGCGTGCAAGATAGTTCATTGCCGTATGGGGACAGTTGTATATCTCATTGTGAGATACCGTAAATCCGTAGCCGCCGTCGTGACCGGGAGTTACAGTTCCGAAGCCTACTGCACCGTTGTAGGTTCTGGAAAGATCTCCGAAATCATGGATAAGGTTATTATCGACTACAGAGTCCGAGGGAACGGTATTCAGATTATTTGTATACTCTCCGTAAATGCCGGTTGCTCCTATGTGATAGATATCATTATTGAAAATAAGAACCTTTCTTCCGTTGAAGTTTATCGCTTCGTTTCCGCAGTCGCGTAGAACACAGTTCTGCACTGTATTGAAGTCTCCGCTCAGCTTTATAAGTGTATCGAGTCCTCCCTCAACGGTCAGGCCGTCAAAGGTATAATAATTTACCTGTGCGTCGATAAGAGGCATGTCGCACTGTGCAAATACTACCGTTTTATCTTTATATCCTTCGGGAGCATAGAAGTAGAGCATGCCGGTATCTGTATCCACGTAATATTCGCCCGGAACGTCTATTTCTTCGAGAACATTATAGTAAAAGTATCTTGCGGATCTGTTCATGAACCGGTTCGGCTTTACGGTTACGCGGTTAGTGTCAGCGTTATATGACAGTATTTTTCCGTATGATGTTTCATAGTCTATTTCAAAGTTTCCGAACAGACGTGCATTTTCTATAGATGATTCCGCCCAGTTTATGATACGGTTTTCTTTATCGATAAAGCTGTATCCGCCTGCATCGCTGAAATCGGCATAATTCATATCAATGTATGAATAGATGTTACGGTCATCGTTAGGATAACGTCCCGCCCATCCGCGCACTCCGTCGATGTAAAGACGGCTGTCGATCTTTGTGTCGATGTCATATCCGTCATATTCGACACCGGCAGCTTTCAGATCGTATGCTACAAGATGCTTCTTTGCGTCTTCGGTGAGATTCCGTGAAAGTATTTCGCCTGATGGAGTCTGATAAAGTTCGGGATCGAGAACATATCCGCCCTCGATGACAGCTGTCTCTCCTTCGGCATTTTTATATGTAATAGGACATTCCTTTGTTCCGCTGTCTTCCTCTGTTAATATGAAAGATTCGGTAAAGCGGTATATTCCTTCCTTTAGGTATACGGTGATACCTCCGTCAGGAAGACCGGAATCGGATTTTTTCAAATCGCGTATTTTTGTACGGACTTCTTCAAGCGTATATGGCATCGTCTCGGTTCCGTCTGCATTTCCGTCTGTTCCTTCAGGCGATACGTAATATGTCAGAGCTGCCGGACTGTTTTTTTCTGTGTCGAATGCGGATATACCGGAGAAAGACGGTACAAGCATGGCTATAGCTAAAACAGATACGGCTGTTCTTTTGAATCTGAGACCGCAATTACGTTTTTTGGTCATGTCATACTCCTTTTGTTATTTGTTACTAAAAAAATGATTTATTCGAATTAATTTTAACATATATATATATGTTTGTCAAGCTAAGAGTGAAAAATCATATTATTTTTGGGGAAGAATTATTTTGTTACGAAGAAAATTTTATTCTGAATCCGGACTGAAAACAAATAGTCCGGTCAGTCTGACTCCTGAAACGGGAATCGAAAATTATGAGACTTTTTGGCATTTACAATAAAAAACCGCACAGTTCTGAGTTTCTGTACAGGACTGTGCGGCTTTTATGTGAAAATATTAGGGAGAAACAAGCGCTGAGATCGATCAGGAATATTTGTTTGAAAGGCGGAGATTATCCGCTATCATTGCTATAAATTCGCTGTTTGTGGGTTTACCGCGGTTGTTTTGTACGGTGAATCCGAAGTAAGAATTCAAAGTATCGATATCTCCGCGGTCCCAGGCTACTTCGATCGCATGTCTTATTGCACGCTCTACTCTTGACGACGTAGTAGAGTATTGCTTTGCAACAGACGGGTAGAGTATTTTAGTGACGGAATTAATTATATCGCTGTCTTTAATGGTCATGAGGATTGCTGTTCGGAGATACTGATAACCTTTGATGTGTGCGGGAACACCTATCTGATGAATGACCTTGGTGACCTGTGTTTCGAGATCATTTCCGCCGAGAACATCTGATCGCATTGAACTGGTTTTGCGTGATGCGGCAATGCATGCGATCTTTTCTGCAAGATTTTTGTATTCTATCGGTTTTGTCATTATGTAATCAGCCCCGCACTGAGTTATCTCCGACAGGACAGAAGGAGTTATAGCTTCTGAGACTATTATAAACGCCGGAACCGAATCATTGCCGAAATTCATTATGCGGCAGCCTTTAATAAGTTTAATTCCGTCGAGTTTGGGAAGCCATGTGTCGAGAATTACGATATCGGGATGCAGATTGTTTATCTTGCTGAGCGCTTCTTCACCGTCTCTTGAATCGGTGATATTCGTATAACCGAGCGCCTTAAGGCGCTCGCGGCAGGTAAATCTGAATTCCTCATTTGCGTCTGCAATTAAAATGCTTATTTTCTGTTCCATGCGTTTATACTCCTGTATATTTTATTTTTTGATATGAACGTCCGGCGATTGCCGTCCGGT
>CALGZV010000439.1 GCA_937934385.1 uncultured Clostridia bacterium
ATTATGTGTTACCATAAGGGTAGTAAGGTTGTTTTCGGAGATTATTTCGTCTGATATTGTAAGGACTTTCTCGGCTGTTTTGGGATCAAGCGCAGCCGTATGTTCGTCAAGCAGAAGAACTTTGGGCTTGCGGAAAGAAGCCATGAGAAGTGTCAGCGCCTGACGCTGACCGCCGGAAAGAAGACCTACCTTTGACGTCAGTCTGTCTTCAAGACCGAGATCAAGACGACGTAATTGTTCGCGGTAGAATTCACGTTCCTGCTTTTTTATGCCCCATGCAAGAGTGCGCAGCTGACCTCGTCTGTATGCGATCGCGAGATTTTCTTCTATCTGCATATCGGGTGCGGTTCCCATCATAGGATCCTGAAAAACACGTCCGAGAAATTTTGCGCGCTTATGCTCCGACATTCCGGTAACATCTGTACCGTCGATCTTAATAGTTCCGGAATCGGGTTTCCATACTCCGCAGATTGCATTAAGCATAGTGCTTTTTCCGGCTCCGTTTCCGCCTATTACGGTGACAAAATCGCCTTCTTTCAGGGAAAGACTGAGACCGTTTAATGCTGTTTTTGCATTTATGGTTCCCGGATTAAAGGTTTTGTAAACATTTATAATGTCAAGCATTTTTTTCAGCCTCCTTCTTCGGTTCTTTCAGTCCCTTTGTAAAATATTGCTTTTTCCAGTACGGAACTGCAAGGAATACTGCGACAACAAGCGCTGAAAGCAGTTTGAGAAGGTCAGTATCGAGTCCGAGCCATATTACAGCCTGGTATACAATGTAGTAGATAACACCGCCGATTGCAATTCCGAGAATATGAAAAGCAAAGTTGTGAAGAAGTCTTCCGAATATAGCTTCTCCGATAATTACGGCAGCAAGACCGATTACGATAGCACCGCGTCCCATCTGTACGTCGGCAAATCCCTGATACTGTGCAAGTAATGCTCCCGAAAGCGCAACTATACCGTTTGAAATCATAAGTGCGATGATCTTATTCGCGGCAGTATTTATACCCTGTGCGCGGCTCATGTTTATATTGCTTCCTGTGGCGCGTATAGCACATCCTTTTTCCGTTCCGAAGAACCAGTAGAGAAGAGCAATGATAATTACGACAGTGACAGCCACGATGAATATCGTATTGCGGTAGAAAGGAACGCCGCGGTTATACTGCATTGATATAAGCAGATCATAATTGCGTATATTGACCGCCTGATTTGCTTTCCCCATTATTTTAAGGTTAATGGAGTATAGCGAAAGCTGAGTAAGAATACCTGCAAGTATAGGCGGTATACCCATTACAGTATTGAAAAGTCCTGTCATAAGTCCGGCGAGCATACCTGCAACGACCGCCGCTATCATAGCAACCGG
>CALGZV010000440.1 GCA_937934385.1 uncultured Clostridia bacterium
CATTGGTTTCAGCCGCTGACAGGTATCACCGCCGAAAAACATGACAGTTTTATTTCGCCTGCGCCTGACGGCAGCGTTATTATGGAATTCTCCGGAAAAGAGCTTATAAAGGGTGAGCCTGATGCATCGAGCTTTCCGTCCGGCGGTATAAGAGCTACGTTTGAAGCAAGAGGATATACCGCGTGGGATCCTACTTCGTATGCATTTATTAAAGGAAAAACGCTTTGTATCCCGACTGCATTCTGCTCATACGGCGGAGAAGCTCTCGATAAGAAAACGCCTTTGCTTCGTTCTATGGAAGCACTTAACCGCCAGGCACTCAGAATACTTCGCCTGTTCGGAAACGAAGATGTAAAGTGCGTGCGCACTTCTGTAGGTCCGGAGCAGGAATACTTCCTTGTTGATAAAGAAATGTACGAAAAGAGAAAAGACCTTGTATATACCGGCCGCACACTTTTCGGTTCAAAGCCTCCCAAGGGACAGGAGATGGACGATCACTATTTCGGTGTTATCAAGCCGAGAGTTGCCGAATTTATGGAGGATCTTAACGAAGAACTCTGGAAGCTCGGCATTCTTGCTAAAACTGAACATAACGAGGTTGCTCCTGCACAGCACGAGCTTGCTCCTATATATACGACAACAAATATTGCTGCAGATCACAACCAGCTTACTATGGAGATCATGCAGAAGGTCGCTCTCCGGCACGGTCTTGTATGCCTGCTTCATGAAAAACCGTTTGCAGGTGTAAACGGAAGCGGTAAACATAACAACTGGTCGATTGCAACAGACACGGGAATAAACCTTCTTTCTCCCGGTGAAACACCATACGAGAATGCACAGTTCCTGCTTTTCCTCTGCGCTGTAATAAAAGCAGTCGACGATTATCAGGATCTTCTCCGGATTTCGGTAGCTACTGCCGGAAACGATCACCGTCTCGGTGCTAACGAGGCACCGCCTGCTGTAGTGTCGATCTTCCTCGGCGACGAGCTTACTGCGATAATGGATGCTATCGTACAGGATGTTCCTTATAACGCTTCCAAAAAAACCACAATGAAGCTCGGTGTTCATGTACTTCCTAAATTCCCGAGAGATACGACCGACCGTAACAGAACATCTCCGTTTGCATTTACCGGAAATAAATTCGAATTCAGAATGCTCGGCTCGTCAAACTCGATATCCTGCGCTAACATTATGCTTAACAGCGCGGTTGCCGAGTCGCTGAAGATATATGCAGACCGTCTCGAAGGTGCGGATAATTTCGATGAAGCGCTTCATGAGCTTATCAAAAAGACATTTAAAGATCATCGCCGCATAATCTTCAATGGAAACGGTTATGACGATGCATGGCTTGATGAAGCTGCAAAACGCGGACTTCTTAACTACCGTACAACTCCTGACTGCATTCCTCATCTTATGGATAAAAAGAATGTGGACATGCTTACCGGGCAGAAGGTTTTCTCAGAGGTTGAGCTTAAGTCGCGTCTTGAGATCACACTTGACAATTATTGTAAGACAGTGCTGATCGAGGCAAACACAATGACAGACATGGTTAAAAAGCAGATCGCTCCGGCTATTATGCATTATTCTACCGATGTTGCATCAGCTGCTGCCGGAAAACAGTCGCTGCTTCCCGGACTGTCATGCAGCTATGAAAAGAAGCTCGTTGGCAAGCTTTCTGTAATCACCGATCAGATAGAGATAAAAACCGAAGAGCTTGAGGATGCTATGCTGAAAGTAAGAGAAGAAGCGGATGTCGTAACCGAATCGTACGGCATAAGAGATAAAGTATTGCCGCTTATGGGAGAACTTCGCGCGCTGTGCGACGAAGCAGAAACTCTTGTCGCAAGCGAATACTGGCCGCTTCCTTCCTACGGCGATCTTCTGTTCGGCGTAAGATAAGTAAGATAAAAATATACATTTGAATATAATTTAAAAGCGTCAGAGAAAAGAGAAGTAACACATGCGATCGCTCACAGAGAGCGCGGGACGGTGAGATCCGCGCAGAAGAGCATGTGCGAATAACACTTTTCAAGCTGCAATCCGAAAGGATATAAGATACCCGAGTAGGTGCGACGCATAGCCGGGCGTTATACGGCATTCCTTGTCAGAGGTCAAAGAACAAAAATAGGTGGCACCGCGAGAACAGCACTTGCCCTATTGAATGCTGATTACTTTTTATCGGAATTTATCGAAGGAGAATCGTTATGTGTTCAATTATGGGATATTGCGACAGCGGTGTCGCTTTTGATGTATTTAAAATAGCATTTGACAGAACCGTATC
>CALGZV010000441.1 GCA_937934385.1 uncultured Clostridia bacterium
TGTCTTTTTTTTCGGAACATGCACTTAACGATGCAAGCATGCATATTGTAACTGCTAATGCTAAAGCTGAGCGGAGAATAGTTTTTATTTTTTTCATTTTGTTGTCCTGTGATTTTTGTATCTGTATTAATACCGGTTATTTATGCGTGCGTTTATTCGTATTTGCGGTAAGGTACGCGGTCACGTGCTGTTTTATATGCTTTGAAAGTTGTACAGAATATTTCTTTCCGTTTTGATTTGCCGAAACAGAGTATCCTGTATGTCTCCGATAAATTTACATAATACTTACTTATTATATATTGTATATCAAAAGAGCTTCTTTGTCAATAAAATAAAGAGATAAAACGTGCAGTTTCCGTATTGACTCAATCCCTTTTTGAACAATATATCGGCACATTTTAAAATTAAATATTTAAATGTTAAAAATCAGAATTTTTATTTCAGCGGTCTTTGCAGATAAATACAGGAGCCGCTTTTATGGCGGCTCCTGTATTTATACTTAACGAAAAGTACTAGTCTGAAGTTTGTCCGTCAGAGGAAATTACAGCGCTCTTTTTTCTGTTTAAGCAGTAAAGTGCGATTCCAGAAATCAGCATTATTGCCGAAGGAATAATGTATATAATCGGATTTGAGAAGTTTTCGCCGGGTGTAAGGCTTATTTCAGTTAATTCGGGTACTATGGGACCTGTATACAGGATGGATTTATCCGGACTGTTTTCGATTTGTTCGTTAAGCTCATTAATATAATCGATCGTTGCCCAAAAAGAATCCGCTTTGATCATGTAATGATTTGTATTTGATTCGTTGACTTTAAGTGCAGTGGCATTTTGTAAATATGAATATTTTTCTTCCGGAAATGACAAACACAATTCTGTATTGAACGCAGGAACGAGAAATTCTGATTCTCCTGTCAGAAGAAAATAATAGTTGTATGAGAAGAAAATAACATCATCACAAAGCGTTAGGTTTTCTTGTTTGGCGAGATTTTCTGCAAATTCTCTTGCTTCATTGAATTTAGTTGCATCTCCTCCGTATCCTGAGAAATAATAATGCCCATCGTATGAAACATTTACATATGTTATAGGAGATCCTGCGGCATCGGCGGTAAAAATCCATTTGTCATTTATGTTTTCATCAATTAAATCGGTAATTGACTTGTTTTCTGCTTTGTTCGGAACTAAGCAGCTTATATGATATCCTTTTCCGAGTGAGATTTCATCTTCTGAGATATCTGTGTCAAATCCCCACTTTTCGGGAGAGGTTGTAAAAACATATTTTAAATGATTAAAATTTTCTTCTGCTATGGATACAGCTTCTTCAGGTACGCTATTACTTGTATTTGACGCAGAAATTCCCAATGAGGTTAAAGACACTGTTAACAAGGTTAAGAAGAATATAATTGTTTTTTTCATTAAATTTTACTCCTTTTTTATGACGCCCTGATATTATGTATGGTTTCTACCCATTTATATGGACATGTACCGTTTCCTGTAATTAGATCATTGTAAAGTTGGGTATAATATTTCCCGTCTATAGGATCCATAAATACAATAAATTTTTGTGTTGGTTCTGTACTGTCATATCCATCTATGACAACAGCATGACCTACATTTTGCCCGCTTACTAGTGTACCCATGAATATCGGCTTTTTTGAGTTGATTTCTGCGCAAGCTGTACTGTAACCAATAGTTGTACGTTTTAGAGTACCGTTTAATCCATATGAATTTAAACCGCTTAATACCTGATCGGCGGAGGCTGCGACATTAGGTGTAGATATAACGTTATTTAGTACTTTTGCTGCAAAAGCATATTGTGTTACGGATTTTCCGCATGTGCGCAGGATGGCCTCTCCGCTTGCTGCCCAGCACCAGTTTGATTTAGCTTGTTGAACGCGCGGCACTCCAGCACTTCCATAAGTGGACACGGCGGATGCGACAATTGTACACATTGAAGTAAGCATACATATGACTAAAAAGATATTTAATATACGACAGCGTTTTTTTGTTAGAGCCATTTCATCGATTCCTTTCTGCGTTAAAATTAATTTAATAAAGAAAAACGCATAAATCTTTCACAGGATGTTATGTACGTGATAAACGGCACACCGATTTCGCGGGATATTGAATCAACGGCAAACGGTGTCAAAACGGGATATTTCGAGGCGATAGACAATAACCGTGACGGCGCGGCGGATGTTATTCTTATGAACAGCGGTAG